>JANMSG010000644.1:0-4328 GCA_031389065.1 Acidobacteriota bacterium
CAATTCAAACGCTGTGTAATTTAAGCTTCGATTAAATTACAGTATCTCAAACGATGCTTGCCGCAAAGATTGCAAGAGGCATATCGGATAGGCTTCGTTTCGCACATGGACGTCGTGCCGCCCGGCGAATTAGATCAATGGCAGACGCCGCCATTTGAGCCAACCATTATTGACGGAAAGATATTCGGACGCGGCACGCTCGATGATAAAGGCTCTTTCGCTTGCGCCTATTCCGCCTGCAAAGCCTTCCTCGCAGAACACCCCGATTTCGACGGCACGATTTATTTGATCGCCGCCGCTGATGAAGAGATGGGTTCGGAGCTTGGCATCATTTATCTGGTCGAAGAATGCGGCTTGAAATTCGACGTAGCGATCATTCCCGATGGCGGGCGCATGGATTTATCCATCTACGGCGAGAAAGGCATCCTTTGGGTCGAACTTGAAAGTCGAGGCATACAGGCGCACGGTTCTACGCCTGAACTCGGCCGCAACGCAATCATCCCGCTTGCTCAGTGGTTAGCGGAAATTAAGAGGCTCGATCTGGGCGCAAATTTCGATAGAGCTTTCGACGGCTGGACGATGAACATCGGCACCATTCAAGGCGGTTCTTCGACCAACACTGTGCCGTCAGTCGCCCGCGCCACCATAGATTTCCGTCTGCCCGCAGGCATCTCGAAAGCGCAAGTCCTGGAAGCCCTCGAAGCGAAAGCCGCAAACGTGAAAGACTATTCACCTGATGCAGAACTTCACCTCAAAGTCCTGCACGAAACCGAGCCCCATCTGTCGGATAAAAATTCCATCATCATTCGCAGTTTCGACACTGCGGCAAAACGTTTGAACTTGCCGATGAAGTACGAAACCTTTGGCGGCAACACGGTGGCAAAAAATCTCTTTTTCGCCGGCATCACCTCCGTCGTGCATTACCCTGGGGACGACAAGCTGGCGCACGTTCCCAACGAATTCGTCAACATTGACGAGTTGGTTTTAGGTTCTGTGCTGTACGCTGAAACTCTTGAGGCCTATTTCTTCGGTTAGCGCTCAAACTAGATAAACTGTCCAATCTTCTATCTTGAGTTCTGGGACGCGGGAGAAGTCCGAAAGATTTCGTGAAAGCAATGTTGCATCGTTGGCAAGGGTTATCGCAGCAATTCTCAAGTCCATCGTGCCAATGCGTATGCGGGATTTTTGAAGCTGTTGAAATATATCAGCGGCTTTTTCGTCAAAAGTTAGAACAGAGATTGTTCGATAATTTTCTATATGGCGGTTGAGGCGGCTATATGCTTCGACCTGCTGACTTATTGAACGTGACTTGGCAAGATATGCCAGCCATCCTCGCATCTGTTCTTCAAAAGTAATGATGGTAGTGGCTACGTTTTCAGAGTCAACTTCGTTAAGGCGATGTCTCAAGCAGTACGATTCTGAAGAACCACTGCGCTCCAATAAGCTGATATGGTCAGTGTCTAACACAAACATTTTAGCCTTGTTTCAATTTCGCAGGTTTCGGTCTCTGAGATTTGCGATATTGACGGCCAAGCTTCATCGCCTCTTCGTAGATCGGGTCATCAGCGAAAGTTCCGGCTATTTGTTCCCACCAGGGTTGAGAAGACTTTTCAAACGCTTCGATTTTATTTTTCAAGCGCGCCAGTTCCGCTTCGAGGGTTGTGACTCTGGTTTCTAATTTTGATGTAGCCATTCGGTTTCCCCTTTCCTGTCTGCAAACGATAGCGTACTAGATATATCTCGTGCAATCTTTGTGGCCACATCCTGTCATTCATTAAGGTACCCAGCGCAAACGCGAGCGACGAGTCGGATCCAAGATAAGCAACTCTGGTGCACCTCTGAGCAAACCCGTGGCTGCAAGCGACGGCAAAGATTGCTCCGCCAGTAACTTAAATTGCTCCAATTTCTGATTGTTTTCCGCGATGCCCAGCCAAATTAAATAGGGACCGTCGGTTCGCACAGGAAGTTGCGGGAAGTTATTTGCCACATCAAGGGTAACCAGAACGCCCGCCTCACGAACGCCTGCGGCCCGGAAGCGCGCAAATGTCGGTTCTGCCTGTTGCGCAAAAGCCTCGACACAATTGGCTTTCAGCGAAAAGATTTGAGCAACCACGACACCTTGCGCACCTTTTGTTTCGCTGAAAGGATCAACCGCCGGGAGAGTGATGAGGCTTCGTTCAGGATTCAGCGGACGCAGCAGCAGCACGTTGTCGGAGTCAATCAGGATCTCATTCATCGTGGCTCTGTGTTCTTTCCACAAGGGCCCGTAATAGAACGCCGCGCTCACCTTCGCGCGCTCATCCGTATTCTTGAAACCTCTGAGCCAGGTAAAGCTGGAAGGCTTGTTTCGCTCGTAGAACTGCCCGAATGCCAGTGCCCCTAACTGCTGAAAGGCCTCTGGGAAATAGCTCTCAAAATATTGCGCGAAATGCGCTCGCTCTCCATCTTTGATGGTATAGCGACGCAATTCAATAACCTGAAAATCCTTCAAGTGCTTTATGTTTTCCATCCCTTTACTCCCTGCACTCTGGTTCGTTTGCGCCAATGTCGTCGTGCTAAGGGTAATGAGAAATAGAATTTCGACTAAGTATCGCAGCATTTATAGTCCTCGCTTTTTTATTTCTGTTTGGAAAACGTCATATACCAATTCCATTCCCAGGTTTTTCCTTTGTCGGGTGAAAATGCCTGACTCCAAGTCGGGGCATCCGGGTTAGTCTTGTCCCACTGAAACACGACGATGATGGGCTTTCCTTCAAAAACGTCCTTGGCGTAAAACCTTCCGATGTTGCCCTCGAAAGAACCGACTTGCGGAACATCCAACACCACGACATTGCTATCCGCCCAATAAATACTCCAGAGTCTGGTCTTCGGATTAAACAGGCGAAAGGTTGCGCCTTGAAACGGAACGCCATTGAATTCAGTAGTGAATTGATCCGCATTGCCAAAACCATTGAGAATTTTATGACATTCGCCGGTCGCCGCGAATTCAAGCCACTCGGTAGAATTGTTGAGTCTGGTCTTGAGCTTTTTGTTGCGGATTTTCCAGTTCCCCATGAAAAAATCAAAATCGTTGTGGGAAGAAGTTTTCGAGGCAATGATTTCCAAATCACCTCTTGAATTGAATGTTACTTGTGACATGGTTTTTGCTGTTGCAAGCGGCCGTGATGAAAAGGCGGCAACGGTACCGCAGGATTGCAGGAATTCTCTTCTGTTGATGATCATAGCGGTTATGACTGCACGCCCAATTTTCCTATGCCAATTGAGATCGCTCGCAATACTCCTTTCTGATTATTTATTGACTGACAGATTGCGAGGATAGCTCAGGCGACTGACAACCCTATGGCAGTCCGTTCAAGAAAACTTCCAAAGATTGAATGTATTCGGTGATCTCAATATGGTTGGTTTTTTGGAAAGCTTTTGAGGTAAGCGCCAGCTTAAGAATACGCGCTACTTTGAAGTCCCTATACTCGTTCGATTTCCAGCACCAGGCAATCAAATGCCAGCTCATATCATAGAAAATCAGCCCAATGGGTTCTACATCTCGCCGACTTTTTTCCTGATGGAAATTTTGATACTCGATTTGTAGAATGGTTTTATGGGTAAGAGAGTTTTGGATTTGGGTTAAATAGGCGAAATTGAAGCGAGCGTCTTCCATCTTCAAGGTTTTGATTCGTGAACTCAGATTTTCGAGTTTGGTCTTTTGTGAGCCTTTCAGAATTGCTTTGATCTTGTTGAGCGCCATCTGGTAATGCTTACGGATAGATTGATCAGTAAATCTGTGGGCAATTGTATCCATCAAAACCAACGCATTGGCTTCTTCGGTGGTAAAAGAGACCGGCGGTAAAAAATAGCCCTGCACAATAAAATAGCCTTTATGATTTTCATACCCGACAGGCACGCCGATTTCGCCTAAGGCTTTCATATCTCGATAGACGGTTCTGATGCTAATTTCAAATTGTTCGGCAAGTTGTTCGGCGGTCACAAATTTTCTGGATTGCAGCACGGTCAAAACGCCCATTAACCTGTCCACTCGATTCATGATTTAAACCTGATGAATAACTCTTGAGCGATGCTGTCACTTGTAACCTTGTTTGACTGTGCAAACGATAGCCTATCCGATATGCCTCTTGCAATCTTTGCGGCAAGCATCGTTTGAGATACTGTAATTTAATCGAAGCTTAAATTACACAGCGTTTGAATTGCTTATGTCGTATGAAATCCTGATTGAACTCATAGCGGAAGGTAGAACGGAAAGACTATTTTCAAAAGGTCTCAAGTGGGCAGCAGTTAAATTCCGTAGGCTTAGCGCCTCGACATAGAAAGTGGAA
>JANMSG010000663.1:0-11010 GCA_031389065.1 Acidobacteriota bacterium
CCCGCTACTGTGGTGATGATTCCATTTTTGACTACCCCGACGCGCCTGCTTGCGGTGGTAGTATCGGCAATGTAGAGGTTGCCCTCACGGTCTACGGCGATGGCTCGGGGCGCGATGGAGGCAGATGTCGCCGGGATGCCCTCATCCGGGCTCCCCGGTGAGCCACCAGCCACCGTCGTGATTCGACCGTCAGGACTCAACCGGAGAACCCTTGCCATGCGCCCAGACCCAAAGAACAGGTTACCCTCCCCATCCAGCGCTAGCGCCTCAGGGCTGTCGAGTCCAATGTTGCTGTTGCTGCCCAACACCCTGGTAATCATTCCATCGGGGGCGACCCGGCGAATGTTATGGTGTTCGGCAATAAAGAATGTGCCATCAGGCGCGACAGCAACCGCCCGAGGACTATCCATCCGCGCCTGGGTGGCCGGGCCGCCATCGCCGCTGAAACCCTGTACTCCGGTGCCTGCCACCGTGGTGATAATACCCGCCACGTCCACTTTGCGAATGCGATGATTACCTGAGTCGGCGATAAACAGGTTCCCCTGTGCGTCTACGGCCACCGCGCCGGGGGAACGAAATTGCGCCTGGGTGGCCGGGCCGCCGTCGCCGCTAAAGCCTGCGACGCCGGTTCCCGCGACCGTCGTGATGATACCGGAAGCGTCAACCTTGCGAACCTTAAAGCGGTGAGTATCAGCGATAAAGAGGTTCCCCTGGCCATCCACACAGATGCCATCTGGGTGTACAGTAGCGCTGGTGGCAGGGCCGCCGTCACCGCATGGCTGTGCCGGGGGACAAGAAAAAGAGCTGACGCCACCGGCCACTGTCTTGATGACCTGAGGCAAGCCTGCCACGCTGCGCCGGCTGCCGTCGCCGAGGTAGAGCCTTTGCGCAACCGGATCGTAGGCGTGATGCGGGCTCAGCGTCCAGCCGCCCAATGCCTGCATGCGACCGTCCCAGGGGCCGACCTTTACCGTTGTCTGTTGCCAGATGGTGATCTCCTGTCGCGCCCTGTTACTCGTGAAACCGCTGTTGCTGTAGTTCCCGAAGCTGTTCTCAAACTGAGCCGGTGTTTGGTAAAAAACCTCGCCATAGACGAAGCCGACGCGTACCGTGACCAGCTGCGCTCCCTGCAAGGTGCGACCGTAGGCATCCTGTCCGTCCCAGGTGAATGTCAGGCGCTGGTTCGGCATAGCGGCGAAGCTCTGGGTAAACACTCGCCCGGCAACATAGACTTCCAGTTCGATACGTCGCAGGCTTGCCGGCACGCTCGTCCCGCTCAACGTGATGTCGAGCATGTAAACACTCCTGCGCCCGACCACCCGGTCGCTGCGATAATTCAGGCTGAATGGAGTGCCAGTGATATCAATCCTCTCGCCCAGCGTCTGGCTTTGACACTCGATCGTTGAGTATGCTGGCTGCGGGCAGGGATTGTCGGGCTGCTCAGGAGGCCGCGGCGCAGGGTTTGGTGGGGGTGTCGCACTCGCAGGTGGGCCGACGGGATTGTTCATATCCCACGGCGTGAAGTGATGGATCGGCACGCGCCACAGGCTCTGACCGGCAGTGTACAATTCAGCTAGGCGCTGGCGCTCTGCTGGCGTTACACCCAGACTTACGCCATTGTCGGTCACGCCGTCACCATCTGTATCCAGTTCTGCCGCGCCCGAGACGATGCTCACGACACGGATCACACGCCCGTTTGGCGACGGTATCCACGACACCGCTTCCCTATCATATCCCCCCGCTGGCACGATGCTGCCCACTGGAAAATTCAAGAAGTTCTCCAGATAACTGATCACCGGCTGGCTAAAGAGCACACTCTTGGCCCCGGCGGCCACCGCTTCATCGACACTGTACTCGACCGCATAGGTATAGCCGCTCGTCGGCGGCAGCGTTCCGGGCATCGCCGCAGGACCATTCACACCAACTGTATACTCCGTGGCCCGCACGTGCAGATTCGTCAGCGGTTGCGTTGTGCCATTGGCCAAAACCATTGTGGCGGTCGTGCCCTGCTGAAACAGCAACGTAGCCCGGCGGGTGCCGTCGCTGTCGCTTGAGGTGTTGCTTTGCGCCACCTGGAAGGGGATATTGGCGCTTAAGTCTATGTGGGTGACGCGCTCGTCATACCCCTTCATCACCACATCCTTCAACACACAGTATTCCTGCCAGGCCACGCGCTCCTGCCGCTGCACAGGCATATAACCGGGCTTTTCGTAATTGACAGTCAGCAGGTCATCACCGTTCACGGCAATATCGAACATGCCATCTGCTCGCGTGAAGGTCTGACCCAACTCCGGGTGGTTGACAATCGTGATCTTGACCCGAGACAGCGGCGCGTTGCCGTTATTCTTAGCACGTCCACGCAAGACCGCCGCCCGCACAGGGTTGATCGTGCCCGGCGCTACACCAGTCTGAATCGGATTTGCACCTGTGTAGAGAAACTCTGTTGCTGCGCCAAGCGTCGTTGCGACTCCGGGGTTGACCGGCGGCGCGACCGTCGCCGGGTCGGGTGGCGGCGGGGTCGCATCCGCGTTGACTGTGATCAACACCTCATCGCGGCTCGTCAGTTCTGAATCATTACCTGTCAGGCGCAGCACATAACTGCCTGCTTCGCTCAACATCGCTGTTGTCGTCGCTCCGCTTGCCTGGCTGAAGATGACCGTGCCAGGCCCGCTCACCTTCGTCCAGGAGGCGGTCAACGGGCTTCCTACGGGCACTCCATCATCACTCACCGTGCCGTTAAGAGTTGCCGTGCCGGGCAGCGTGATCGTCTGATCAGCCCCGGCGTTGACGGCCGGCGGCTGATTTGCAGGATTGAACGGATTGACGACAATCAGCACATCATCAGTACTTGTGCTTTGAAAATCGCTTGCCATAAGCCTCAGCACGTAAGTGCCCGGCGCGCTGAAACTGGCAGGGGTGGATTGACTGACCGGATCGCTGAAATTGACTGTGCCTGCTCCGCTCACCTGGCTCCATAAATAACTCAACCCGCAAGACGGCAAACCATCGTCACTCGCCGTCCCATTCAGCATTGCCATACTCGGTAAGGTGATCGCCTGATCGGAGCCCGCATAGACGGTTGGCCGACCATTCTTCGGTTGATCGAAGGCACGAATGATGAAAGCCGCCATCTGTTGTCGGGTTACCAAATCGGTCGGGCAATAAATCGCCTGCCCTTGCCCATTCGTGCCACATCCGAGCGTGATGCCCAACTCTGCCAGCCGATCGATGAAATTATAGAAGGGATTGCTCGGCGCGACATCGGCAAAACGCTGCGTCACCGGCACAGGCGGATTCGGCTCACCCAAGGCACGAATGAGGAAAGCTGCCATCTGCTCGCGGGTGACACTTTGCTGCGGGCAGTAAAGTGGCTGCCCCTGCCCGTTCGTCCCACATCCTAAAGTGATCCCCAACTGCGCCAACCGCTCTATAAAGTTATAGAAAGGATTGCTCGGCGCGACATCGGCGAAACGTTGGGTGGCGGGTGTGGCTGGGCTCAACTCGCCGAGCGAGCGCATGATAAAAGCCGCCATCTGTTCGCGGCTGACGGCTTGCTCCGGGCAGTAGTTGCCGCCGCCACAACCCAGCGTGATGGCGCGACCTGATAATTTGCCGATCTCTGTATAGAAGGGATGATTGACGGGGATATCGTTGAACTGCACACCCTGGAAAATACTGAAATTGCGTCCGGCAATGGCGATGGTGCCGACCCTGCGAGTCGAGCCGCTGTTGGCAGCCAGTGTGTAGTTGAGCGTGCCATTGCCTGTGCCGCTGGTGCCGGAGGTGAAGGTAATAAAGCTGTCGCTGGTTGAAGCAATCCAGCTACACGTGGCCGGTGCGGTGACGGCGATGCTGCCATTGCCGCCCTCGTGGGTAAACGACTTGTCGGTGGGCGAGATGCAGTAATTGCAGGAAAGCGCGGGCCCCTTTTCTTGCGCCGTGACAAGTTCAGGGTTGGCGTCGGCAGAACGCGCCGCAGCGCTTGAAACAGACTTGCTGGCCCAACTGGGAGAATAGCTTGAGGCGAGCAGGAAGCTCGTGAAAATGAGCAGCGCCAGGATACGGCATGACCAGTATTTTATCGCATCGTTGTGTCCCGTCAACATATTTGATTCCACCTAAATAGCAGGAGATATTTTTCATTGCCGCTTACCCACTTCGTTGCGCAGCAGGCAACTGACTGAAGACCTTTTAAGAGCGATTTGAAACACCGCTCTTGGTGGCGCTTCTTCAATGCGCCGGATGTGAGGTTTGCTACCTTTTCGGTGCCGCTTTGCGGCTCATAAAGAATCTTTTAAGAGTTTCTAAGAAATCCGCGCAGCACGAACTTTATAAATTCGCGCCGAATCTGTAATCGTGGTGTTTGCCATAGAGGCAATATAGAGATTGGCGCGAATTCACAAAGTCCGCATCATTCGCCATCCAGTAATCATCACGAATGATTGCGCCGCACGATAATTTCTCGTCCCGACACAACTGCCTTTAGCAAGCCATCGCGGTTGCAGTCACCGACAAAAACGAGACTTGCAAAGGTTGGCTACTTATTGCACAAAGGCGATTTCTCTGTAGTGAACCCACTCTTTGCCCCCGAGCGCGAAAAACAGTAGAACGAATCCCTTTGCTAGCGAAGCTTTTCTCAAACTTATCGTCGTATTCTCCACTAATGGAGCCTTGTGTGATTGCGTCAAGGGGTGTAGACGTTGGCGCTCTACGCCGATTCATTTGACTCTTACAGCTATGCCATGCGGGTCGGCGCGCTCGATGCCGCTGCTGTCTATATTCGAAATCCGGAACACGGTTTGCAACACCCCCTTGCGCCCCCCTGCTTCGACGCGAATCACGCCAAGGCCCGGCGTGCTGCCTTTGGCGTTATTGACCGCAGGGTTGTTACCGGTTAGCGGGTTTGGTCCGCGAAGCGTGACATAAACGCGGTTGCCTGCCGGCGAAAGCGCAAACAGGTCGGGAGCCGGGTCGTCCGACACCTGCCCCGCCAATGGGATTTCGTTTATCACAGCGTTGGTCTCCGTATCAACTACGATGACGCGGTTGGCGGCACGATCCGCGACCCATAGGTAGCGCTGATGCTTGGTCAGCAGCAGCCCATGAGAATCCACCGATCCTCGGCTCTGGTGATCAAACACCGTGAACGGCGCAGGGCTGTCCGGCGTCACATCTGGTGTCGTCGAAAAGGCGCCAGTGGGCAGAGTGTAGAGAACCGATTGGAACCCCAGCGTTGCGCCGCCACCACCGCCCGAATTGAAATAGACTTTGCCGCCCTTCTGGATCGCCAGAAGTCCTGCCGGGTCAATGGTCGCCTGCGTATATTCCGCAACAATCTGCATCGGAGTCGCCCTCGCATCAACCACAAAAAGCCCTCCGCCTCGCAGCGTGACATAAGCCAGACTGCTGCTTTTGTCAGGCAATGCCAGGATCGGAGCGGTGTCTGGGCGCACACCGATTTGTGTGACGCCATCGTCCTGCTTGAGTGCGCCGCTTGGCGTGGTGCCCGTGGCAAGATTCAGCGTGGCGGCGGCGGCGAGCAGAAAGTTGTTGGCTGCGTAGTCTGTGTTGATCCTCTGTAGGAGCTTGCCGTTCTGGTTTGCCACCAAGATGTAGGTCTCATCGGGCGAAGGCAGCGCCGCGTGAGCCTGTGTGCCGACGTCAACGACAAAGGCGGGTGTGCGGCTCGCCGCTTCGATAATCAAGACGTGCCCGGTCGCTACAAACGAGATGATGGCGTGCGTGCCTGACGCATTGAGGGCGAGGTAATGCGGGCGCACCGGCACCGAACCCGTCTGCCCCCTGACCCACTCAGCCAGAGCCCCGCCCAAGTTGATTACCTCAGCTTGGGCATTCGAGGCTGCATTTCCGGGCAGGTGATTTCCCTTGAAAATATAGAGCGTCCCGCCGCTGTCCAGGCTGCCGTTGCCGTCCGCATCGTAGGTGTTCGACTGATCCAACATCCAGATTTCATGCGCGGGCGGGCTATCTTCCCGCGCTTCTATGGGAGCGATCCCTGCCGGGATGACGATGATGAAAACTGCGAGTATGAGAACAATCCGTGTGGATTTGCTGAACATAGGTTTTCTCCTTGTTTCGTAGAATGGTTTCGTAGAATCCTAATTGAGTTGGCGCAGTTGCTGACTGCGGCTTGAGTTTGGACAACGTTTTGGTTTTCATTGGCTTAGGCAATAAAGACTTCGCGCTCTCGCCTTTGAAACAAAGGCGAGCCGTTGTAAACTCACCCTCATTAATAAAAACGTGCGCGCTTTGAAATCCCTCTCACTGAGTTTCGCAAAATGTCTAAAAAAAAACCCACCGAAGTGGAAACGCAGTTTGAAGCGCTCCTTGAGAAATAGGGCAGATTTCTGCGCCTCACCTCCGTCCGGTTCTGTTGCCTCGCCGGCCTGCTCAAAATTTGCTCCGGTGCAAAGCCTGTGATAGACTCAACGTCAGCCGAAGGGCTGCAACCGGTTCGCCTCAACAATCTAGACTCAGAGCCGTCTAAAAGTCCTTCAAGCGCATCTCAAAATTTCTAAAATATTCTCAAACGCTTATGAAGAGGTTTGAAAGCAACACTTACGAGTTCGGGCAATTTCGATTGGACGCCACAAAGAGGCTTTTGTATCGAGATGGAGAAGCCGTACCACTGACTTCCAAGTCGTTCGACATCCTGCTAGAACTCGTTTTGAATCGTGAACAGGTGCTTGAGAAGGCGGAGTTGATGAAGCGCGTATGGCCTGACAGCTTCGTCGAAGAAGGCAACCTCACGCAAAACATCTCCATGTTGCGAAAGGCGCTTGGCGAAAGTCCCAACGAACACCGTTTTATCGTTACCGTACCCGGTCGCGGTTATCGCTTTGTCGCCAGCGTCGACCAACCAACCGAGCCCCTCGCCGACCCCATATTGGAAAGACACGCCATCACAGAAATCATCGCCGAACAGGAGAAGAGCATAAGCAATGGGGAGCGCCTCGAAGTCGAGCACAACCCCATTCAGCAGAGGCTCGATCCCGGCAAGCAGCAGCCACCGGCAAGCCAGCAGTTGCTCGACAATCCTTTGAGCATACCCCGACGAAAACCTGCTGGTTGGGCAGGCATGATGGTAATCGTAGTCGCTGTCCTGGCGCTTGCGACAATCGCTGGGCTGGCCTATCGCTACCTGGCTGGCTCTAGCGAAAGCCACGCATCGCCGATTCGTTCGATCGCTGTACTGCCGCTGAAGAATTTGACAGGTGATCCGGCGCAGGATTACTTCAGCGATGGGATGACCCAAAGCCTGATCATGGCGCTCTCGAACTCGAAGATCGAGGGCTTGACTATCATCTCGTATGGTTCGGTCTCCCGTTTCAAAGGCCAAGACGCTGATCCGCGAGAGGTGGGAAAGCTCCTTGGCGTGGCGGCCGTCTTGGAAGGCAGCGTGCGAAAGAGTAGCGATTCGGTGCGGGTGGCGGTTCGGCTGGTAAGCGTAGCCGATGGCCAGGTGCTGTGGGCGCGCGACACACACGAGCGTGCTCTGGGCGACATCTTCGCCCTACAGGATGAAATCGCGCGAAAAGTGGTGGGAGGGTTGAGACTCAAGCTCGGTCACGAGGGCGATCAACAACTGGCCAAGCGATATACTGAAAACGTCGAGGCTTATGAGGCCTATATGCGTGGCCGATTCTTCTGGAACAAGCGCAACGGAGAGGGCTTCGGCAAAGCCATTGCTTTCTTTCAGCAGGCCATTGATATAGATCCAAACTATGCTCTGGCTTATGCAGGGCTGGCCGATTCTTATATTTTGAAAAGGATATATGCCCTGCTACAGCCGGGGGAAACGCTTCAACAGATGGAGACGAAAGCGAAGGCGGCAGCCGAAAAGGCATTGGCAATTGATGATACGCTCGCCGAAGCTCACACCTCGCTGGGAATGATCAAGGCTAACACTGAAAACGACGAAGCGAATATTGAAAGAGAATATAAGCAGGCGATTGAGTTAAACCCGAACTATGCCACAGCCCACCACTGGTACGCTCTTCATTTGAATGATGAAGGCCGCTTTGATGAAGCGATAGCAGAAATAAGACGAGCCTTGGAGATTCACCCTTTATCGCTAGTCATAAACTCGGACGTCGGCATAATTTTCAGTAGCGCGCGACAGTACGACAATGCAATAGAGCAATTCAAAAAGGCTATGGAAATGGACCCGAGCTTTCCGGATGCCCACGCGATGCTCGGCTGGACTTATGTGCATAAGAGGATGTACCCGGAAGCCATCGCAGAATTTGAAAAAGCGCGAGCACTTTTCGGTAGCCCCACCTCACAATTAGATGGACTGATCTATGCGTACGGCATGTCGGAAAAGAGAAGCGAGGCTCTCAAAGTATTGGACAAGCTGAAACGGCTAACCAGACAACATCATACACAGATACCCTGGGAGAATTGGCTGTTAATCCACATCGGACTGGGAGAGCATGACAAGGCGTTTGAAGTCCTGGAAAAAGCATATCAGGAGGGTTTAAGCGTTAAGCGTCTCCTTATTACCCCTTATTTGGATCCCCTTCGCTCAGACCCACGGTTCCTAGACCTCGTGCGGCGCGTCGAGCTACCTCACTAAATGGTGGCGCGCATTCCGGGCATCACACCCGCCACGGTTTCGTCCCTCCTGGTTGCGATGCTACAGAATTAGCCGTACCACGTAGTCGCTTGCGCCCATCTACGTAGTCGTTTATTGCGATGATCTACATATTTTCGAAAGGGCTATTGCGCGACAAGGTAAATCTGTTAATATTTAATCGGCAGCAAAGAACTGCCGATCTTCTCCAAGAGTGAGCGGAATGGTAGAGGGCGAGACGAACGAAACGGCTCGCCCTCATTTTTGTCTACCTCAAGAGGCAACGACCTTGCACATCAACTCAATCCAAAAATATCATTACATACTTCGAGGGTAAAAAAATGAAATTTAAAAAAGTATTGTCTGCGGTTTTAGCAACCATATTTACAACTTCAACGTTTGGCGTAGCCTTTGCCGAGGAGGGCATGTGGACGTTCAATAACGTGCCGAAATCTGACATCAAAAAACGCTATGGCTTCGATGTAACAGACGAGTGGCTCAAGAAAGTTCAACTCGGCTCCGTCCGCTTCAACAGCGGTGGTTCAGGCTCTTTCATCTCGCCCGATGGTTTGGTGTTGACCAATCATCACGTCGCCTCCGATACGCTGCAAAAAGTCAGCACGCCGCAAAAAGATTACCTCAAGATAGGCTTCTACGCGAAAACCCGCGAGCAAGAGATCAAATCTCCTGACCTTGAATTGAACGTCTTAGAGAGCTTTGAAGATGTCACGGCTCGCGTCAACGCGGCAGTCAAAGAGAATATGTCAGCAGCAGATGCCAATGCGGCGCGCCGCGCGACGCTTGCCGAAATCGAAAAAGAATCTACCGAAAAGACCGGGCTTCGCAGCGACATCGTGACGCTGTATCAAGGCGGGCAATACAATCTCTATCGCTACAAAAAATACACAGACGTACGCCTGGTGTTTGCGCCGGAATTCGAGATCGCCTTTTTCGGCGGCGACCCAGACAACTTCAACTTTCCGCGCTACAACCTGGACATGGCTGTCTTCAGAGTTTATGAAAATGATAAGCCCGTGAAGACGAAAAACTATTTCAAGTGGTCAACAACCGGAGCCAAAGCCGGTGATTTGGTCTTCGTTTCCGGTCATCCCGGTTCGACTCAGCGGTTAAACACCATGGCACATCTGGAATACTTGCGCGATCACGGCTTGCCTTACACCCTCAAGTTGCTTACGGCAAGACGCAAAAGTTTGCAGACCTACAGCGCTCAAGGCGAAGAACAAGCGCGTCGCGCCCATGCAAATCTGCTCAACATTGAAAATAGTCTCAAGGCAATTGAAGGGCAATATGCGGGCTTGAAAGATAAATCCATCATGGCAAAGAAAGGCGCAACCGAAGCGGCTCTTCGCAAAGGCATTGCGGCAAACGCGAAGATGGAAAAAGAGTACGGCGAGGCTTGGGATACAATTGCCAAAGGTCGCGCCTCTTTCGCTTCCTATTTCAAAGAACACTCGATGATTGCCAACGGCGCGGGGTTCAATTCCACACTGTTCGGCATTGCGCGAACCCTGGTTCGTCTGGTGGCAGAGAGCGCCAAGCCCAACGCAGAGCGTTCCCCCGAATTCACCGATGCGCGTCGCGCGTCTTTGAATTTGCAGTTGTATTCGCCCGCACCGATTTTCGAAGATTTTGAAAAGATAACTCTCTCGGATTCACTCGCGTTTATGCGCGATGAATTGGGCGCAAACAACGAGACCGTTAAAAAACTTCTGGCGGGCAAAACGCCCGAAGCACGCGCCGCCGAGCTTGTTGACGACACGAAGCTCAAAGACATCGAGTACCGCAAGCAGTTGGTCGCAGGCGGCGCAAATGCCATCGCAGAGTCAAACGATGCGATGATTCAACTGGCGCGAATGGTTGACGGCACGGCGCAGTCTTTGCAAAAGCGCTTCGAAACCGAAGTGCAAGCCAACGAGCGCACCAACTATGCAAAGATTGCCCGCGCCAAATTCGACGCCGAAGGCACGAAAGTGTACCCGGACGCGACCTTCACGTTGCGTTTATCTTATGGCGTGGTGAAAGGCTATACAGAGAACGGCAAAATGGTTGCGCCGTTTACGGATATTGCCGGACTCTTCAAACGCGCCGACCAGTTCGGCAATAAAGATCCCTACAAGCTTCCCGAAAGCTGGGCATCGAAGAAGTCGCAGTTGGATTTGAAGACGCCGTTTAATTTTGTTTCGACCAACGACATCATCGGTGGCAATTCAGGTTCGCCTGTCATCAACAAAAAAGGCGAACTGGTAGGCTTAATCTTCGACGGCAACATTCAATCCTTAGTCGGCAATTTCATTTTTGACGAAACCCAGAATCGCGCCGTCTCCGTAGATGTTCGCGCCATGCTCTACGCGCTCAAAAATATCTACAACGCAAAAGAACTGGTCGAGGAATTG
>JANMSG010000679.1:0-3855 GCA_031389065.1 Acidobacteriota bacterium
ATCGGTTTTGCGAGCGCGCTTCTTGGTTGGGTTAAGCTGGTAGCCATTGTTGAATGAATTGCTTTGCAGAAAATTGAAATTATAGATGAAGTATAAGAATGCTGACAGGAGGATTCAGCGTGACGAAATTTCTCGGCATAGTTTCTACGCTTTAACGATTGCGCGTGTACTGTCGAGATCCTCTTTGTTTGAAAGTACCACCAGGGTGTCGCCGGCTTTGAGAATCGTATCGCCTCGTGGAATAATGAATTCCTGATTTCTGGAAATCAACACAATCAAGGTTCCTTGAGGAAATTTCGCTTCTAAGATTTTTTTGCCAACCAGAGGAGAGTTGCCGGGAATTTCTACGTTCTCTAATTCACTGCTG
Organism: Acidobacteriota bacterium; assembly: GCA_031389065.1. GTDB lineage: Bacteria > Acidobacteriota > Blastocatellia > UBA7656 > UBA7656 > JACQDB01. The sequence continues at coordinate 368 of JANMSG010000679.1, forward strand.
ATTCCTGCATCCGGCTCAAGTTTCAACGGATAATTTTTCTGTTCGACAACGGGTGCGTCAACTTTCAGCCACTTCGCAACCAGTGACATAGAGGTTCCTTGCAGAAGAATGGAAGTCAGAACAATGAAGAAGACCAGATTGAATATCAATTCAGATTTTGGAGAGCCTGCAAGCAGAGGAAAAGTTGCCAGAATGATTGGCACTGCGCCACGCAATCCACCCCACGAAACCATCAACTTTTCGTTGAATCTCATCTTTGCAAAAGCCAGCGATACGAGCACGCCTAGAGGTCGCGCGATAAACGTCAAGAATAACGACAGCACCAACCCTACGCCTATAACAGGTTTGAGGTGCGTAGGGAAAACCAGTAACCCAAGTGTCAAAAACATGGCGATTTGCATAAGCCATGTCAGCCCGTCGTGAAAACGTATGAGGCTTTTTTTGTGAATGAACTGGCTGTTTCCCATAACCAATCCGGTAATGTAAACGGTAAGAAATCCGTTGCCTCCCAAGCCATGGGATGCCGAGTAAATAAGCAGGATTAAAGCCAGAGAGAGTACCGGATAGAGTCCTTCAAATTCGAGCCGCAAACGATTGATGATTTGAACCGTCGCCTTGCCAAACACATAGCCAAAGATTGCGCCTAGCCCCATCTGTTGTACGAACAAGAAGACAAAACTAATGAGACTGATGTCGGGATTGCCTAAAAACTGTATCAGTCCAATGGTCAAAAACACAGCCATCGGATCGTTGCTGCCGGATTCGATTTCCAGCAACGGTTTTATCTTGCCTTGAAAACCGATGCTTTGCGATTTCAATACAGAGAAGACAGCCGCCGCATCTGTCGAGGAAACGATTGCGCCTAGCAATAATCCTTCGGCAAGAGAAACGCCAAGTATTTTATTTGCAAATAGACCGATCGCAGAAGCCGTTATCAATACGCCCAGTGTGGAAAGAACCAGTCCGCTGACAACGACTGGGCGAACGCTTGACCATTCGGTGTCGAGTCCTCCTGAAAAGAGGATGAAGACCAGAGACACGACCCCTAAAGATTGAGCGATGTGTGCATTATCGAAATAAATGCCGCCAGGACCGTCGGAACCTGCAAGCATCCCGATGAAAAGGAACAACAGCAGGGCAGGTATGCCTAGCTTGGCGGAGGCTTTGCTGGCGAGGATACTCAGGGTGAGCAGGATAGAACCTACAAGCAGAATCTGTTCAATGGAAATCATCAGCCTTTCTCTTTGAATCTATGCCCGCAATGATGGCATTGATAAAACTGACCGATTCGTTTCTGATTGTAGGCGGATACTTTTTTACAATGCGGACACAGCTTCATTACTTCTTTGACCGCGTTGGAAATTATTTGTGTCCAGATTGGGTTCACACCTCAATCATACACACGAATATTGATTATCGTAAGGATAGCCGATTGGTCTGAGCACGAGCTTATTGACAGGCACGCGCACAACGAGCTACGTGAAGTTTGAAGACACCTGCTTTGAGTTATTGGTTTTGAAAATTGAATAGGGCAGAACGCATCTCTGGCTTCTGCCCTATTAGAAATTTGGATCAGTGTACGGTTGCCAATGCAGTTGGCTTGAGTATGGATTTGCCTACGCCTACGCTTCGCGTGTGTTTCGTACAGGAGTTACACAAGGCTTCGTCAACCATCGCTTCAACCGCGCAATCGGATTTGCGACAAACCGTAGCCAGTTCGCTGACGACCAGATAGCGAGACCTTTCCAGCATTCGCTTTTCTCGGAATGAGAGGGTCTTGCTCAGAGAGATGTACGTGAGATTTTTTAGGACTTCCGCAACCTGGAAAATGTCGCCGGTTCTCATTTTTTCAAAGAATTCTTTGTAGCGGTCTTTCCAATCAATTGGAGGATTGGTGAAATCTTCTGAAAGAATTCTCAGGAGCATTTCACATTGGCCTGATTTTATAGGTGATCTGAGGCCTATATCCAGAGCGTTTGCTATGGGGACCATCACTGTTGATTCTGTAGACTTGAGTCTCAACAGATAAAAACTATTTTTAATGCCACCAATCTCGTGATTGGAAATATTTTCAATTACGCCTATACCATGATTTGGATAGACAACTTTCTCTCCGACCTTGAAATTCACAGACACCTCCTTGTTGTACGAAAAACATAAATAGACTTTGAGATGCAGAGTTGAGGGTGAATTGACCCTTTATCATAAAGTTTCTCTTAGATTGATCTGCGAGATGCGAACTGGATGAAGCGGGTGAGGTTTACTGCTTCTCTTAGTAAGTGCGATTTTTGAATCGGCGACCTTACATCTGCCCAGCTTTAAGTTTGTCCGCACAACTGACTGTACAATAGTGTTCAACAGACGGTCAAGCGAATTAGTCCGAAGTCTGTAGTTCTTCGTCCGTAGTCTGTAATTATTTGTCCTGAGTCTTCCAAAAATTACTCGTCGAATTTGGCGTAGCAAAAATTGCTACGGACTACGGACTACAAACTACGGACGATCAAGGCATTGTGAAAGAGACAACGACCGAGATGCGATTGGATGAAGTTTGATCTTTTCTCAAAATTTTGATGACCACATCGTCGCCGCTCTTGAAGCGGTTCATTAGTCGCTGATAATCGTCAAATGCAAACACCAAATTGTAGTTGATTTCGACGATTACATCATCATTTTTAATGCCGATGATGTCTGCAATACTGCGCGGCTCGACATTGTGGACGTAAGCGCCGCGTGTCCCTTCATAGCCTCGCAATTTGGCTAAATCGCTTGGTAAAAATTTTACTGTGAGTCCAAGTGAAGGCTTGAATTTTTGTTTATCAGCGAGGCGTTCTTCGGGCAGACCTTTCGGATTGCGCGGGTCAAAGAGCTTGGGTTGCAGGTCTATTTTTGATTCATTCACATTCAGCCGTTCTTCAAGTTTCACGGAAGCGGTCAACTGTTTGCCACCGCGCACATACGCAATAGAGGCATTGTTGCCGATTGGCAGCGCGGCAATGACGCGAATTAATTCACGGAAGTTTCTCACCTTTTGATTGTTGACACTGACGATCACATCGCCGCCTGTGAGCCTGGCGCGAGCGGCGGGACTTTGGTCATCGGTAGTTCTTTCGACCAACACGCCTTGATAATCCGGCAGTTTGTTGACACGAGCGATTTGCGGGGTGATGTCGCTAGGCTTGATTCCCAGGAAAGCGCGGCGCACACGTCCATTGGTAATCAATTGATTGTATACGTCAACGGCAGTTGACGAAGGCATAGCCAGACCGATGCCGCTGAATAGTTGAGTTTTGGTGAAGATCGCCGAATTGATGCCGACGACTTCGCCGGAGAGATTGATGAGAGGCCCGCCGGAATTGCCCGGATTAATTGCCGCATCGGTTTGAATGAATTGTTGAAATGCCGATTGGTCTTTTCCGGCAACGCGGTCTTTGGCGCTGATGATTCCGGCGGTGACGGTTTGCTCTAACCCTAGAGGCGAACCGATGGCG
>JANMSG010001130.1:0-4790 GCA_031389065.1 Acidobacteriota bacterium
CCGAAAGGGATTTCGTAAAAGGTTGGCGGCTCGCTTTCAAAAAATGTGGCGACCGTTTCATGAGCGGTTTGCGCCACAGGATTTCCTTCAATCCGATCCCAAACATTGAACAAAAAAATTCCGCCGGGGAGGAGAACGCGATAAGCCTCGCGAAGAGCCGCCAACTTATCAGGAACAAACATCAAGCCGAACTGACAAATCACCGCATCGAAAGACGCATCAGAAAAAGGCAGATTCATGGCGTCCGCTTGCTGCCATTCAATATTTCCGTCTGGAGGAAATTTTCTGCCAGCATAATCCAACATCGCTTCGTTGAGGTCTGTAGCCGTGAGCTTTACGCTCTCTGGCAAACGCTCGCGAAGCTGCCGCGTCACGATGCCTGTGCCGCAGGCTAATTCCAGCACTGCCGTGACGGGTAGAAAAGAGAGTCGTTGAGAGATGTCCAAAGCGTAAGGCTCAAAAAACATGGGACCCAGATAACGATCATAATTTTCAGGAATTGAACCAACAAATGCGGCATTTTTATCTGTCATACACATTTCCTCCTAAAAAATCGCGGTCCTCATCCTGCGATCAATTTAAATAATTTTGAAATCGGGCTACTGGTTCGCGCTGACGGGTTATAGAGAAGGATGTAAACGATTCGACCGATGCCGTAAACAGCAAAGGCGATCGCGAACCAACGCATGGGTTTTACACGTGCAGCCAGTCGGTCAAGCGCAAACGCGGGTTTGAATTGCTTGGTCAAAACGAAAAGCGCTTTGAACCAGATTACAATCATCAACAAAAACAGCGGCGGTCCTAACAAATTCCAATTAAAGGCACTCGCCATATGACCTTTTCCTATTTCACAAAACGAATGGGTCAAACCACAACCCGGACATGGCAAGCCTGTCAAATTCTTAAAACCGCAAATCGTATAATACTCTTCGCCGGGATTGACTGCGGCAGGTCTATAAATAATGCTGACGAGAATCACCGCCGTTATCCCCGCAAAAGTGATCCAGCACAAACGCCTTGACCAAAGCTCTGCCATGGAGCTTTGTGACGCCTGATTGTCGGTTGAGCTTGGCGTTGAATCTTGCTCTGCCAAAGATTGAAACGCTTCCGGCTCGGCAATTCCCTGCTCTGTTGGCTCAATATTCATAGGCTCTGTTGGCTCTACCTTGATCTGTCCCGCTGGTGTAATCATTGCTCTTACTTTGCGCTCTTGAGAGTTCGGCAACCTTCAGTTTGCTGCTGTTCCAATATCCAATGTGGGGTATGAGCCGCGCATTTCATCGCGTCGGCTCCCTGCCTTGGTTAGGCTCTCACGCCGGGAGCAGTGCCTTGGAAGGCGCTTTGTGCGTCAATAATAAGGAGAAATCATCAAATAGACGATCACCCCAGTGATGCTGACATACAGCCATAAAGGCATCGTCCATCTAGCGAGAGCGCGATGCTTATCGAGGCGATTGGTGATGCCCCAAAAGAAGGTCTGTAGAGCCAGTGGCACAATCACGATCGCCAGCACGATGTGTGTCAAGAGAACGAAATAGTAAACCCCTAGCAGGAGACCCGTTCCGCCATAGCGAGTCGAGTCGCTCAAAAAGTGGTACAGGAGATAGGTGAGCAGAAAAAGGCCAGTCGTAAAGAATGCCGCGTAAATGAAGCGTTGATGCAGGCGTACATTCTTCTTGCGGATGGCACAAAGCGCTGCGCACAAAAAGATCGTCGTCAAACTGTTCAAAACAGCGTTCCCGAGTGGAAGGATACGTAGATTGAATCCTACACGCCCGGTGTACCCATCGAAAAAGAACACAGTCCCAATAAGACCAATGATGGCGACACTCAGGAAGATGACCCAACGTGTGTAATCTTGGGCTGGCTTGTGACTTGTAATCATGGATGTTTTTCTATCTGTTGCATATGTGTTGATGCGATCACCTTGCCGTCTAACAAACTATTCGGACATTCACCTTGTCCCTTGAACTGCAACTGGCTCAATCAATCGGAATAATTTTGTTGCCAGCTTTGTTCAAGTTTCCGGTGAAGTCTTCAATCAAGCGCACAAATTGACGCGGATATTCTAGCATAGGCAAGAAATCGCAATCGGTCAGGGTTGCGAGTTTACCTTCTTTCGCTAATGAAAATAGTCTGCGCGATTGCGCTAAACCTTTTTTATCGTCCTCGCCACAGACAAATAAAACGGGCGTTGAAGAATTGTCAATCGCTTCTTCAATCGGCAAAGTATCGTAATATTCTGACGCGGCGATGGCGGTTTCGTAGGCGGCTCGCGGACTCAGGGCAGCAAAATCATCGAACAAGCGGTCGCGGTAAGGCTGCGGCGCGTGGCGAAATCTGAGCGCCACTAAATTGCGAACAACCGGGAAGGCTGCGACCTCGCGCAACGCCAGTGATGCAGGCGTGAAGACTGCAAGGCTCTTGATTTCATCTTTCGAGAAACTGGCACGAGGACTGACGAAGACAAACGAGTTCACATCTTGCGGATGAGCCTCTGCGCAGGCGGCAGCAACCAATGCGCCCATCTCGTGAGCGATAAAAATCGCGTCGAAAATTCCTTCGGCTTGCAAGATGGCGTGTAGATCTTCGGCGTGGTCTTCGACGTTGAAGCCGGCGTTGATGGCAGCCGGTTGTGAACGCGCCATGCCACGCGAATCATAGATCAAACAGCGGTGAGTTGCGGCTAGCACTTCAAGGGCGGGTCGCCAACATTCGCCAGACATCGCCCATCCACTGATGAAAACCAGCGGTTGCCCTTCGCCTATCGTTTCGTAATAAAGTGGTCCGTTGTCAGTCTGTAGAAGCATTTGAAAATTTCTCTTTTTTGATTTCAATACTCAAGCCTGAAACATTAAGCCGCGCCCTTTTGTTTGGTCAAGCAGATGTCCTTATAGCCAATTGCAATTACGTGCGATGGAGCGCGGACATTCTTATCCGCATGACTTAGCAATCATGCGGATAAGAATGTCCGCGCACCCTTTGAAAGCCGCTATAGATCAACGAATATCTTGACAGCAAAGTTTTCGGTCGCTAACATTCGGCTTCTTTTGTCTGTTGAATTTGTTGTATGAGTTTTAGTGACGAAGAGTTTATGCGCCTTGCTCTTGCGCAAGCAGAACTTGCGCGAGCCGAAGGTGAAGTGCCGATTGGCGCAATCGTTGTTCTCGACGGTGAGATAAAAGGACGCGGGCATAACGCGGTGATTCAAAACAGCGACCCTACGGCGCACGCTGAAATTGTGGCGATGCGAGACGCGGCAAAAGCCATAAGCAATTATCGTTTAGCGAATGCAACCGTTTATTCGACGATTGAACCTTGCGCGATGTGCGCCGGGGCAATGGTTCACGCGAGGGTTGCGAAATTGGTTTACGGCGCGATGGATGAAAAGGCTGGAGCGGTTGATTCGCACTTTGAAATTTGCTCTACGGATTTTTTGAATCATCGGGTCATCGTTGAAAAAGGTATCCTTGAGGCAGAATGCCGACAGATGATACAATCCTTCTTTCGCCAAAAGCGCGAAAAGCTAACAGCGGTATGAGAAGGCGTGCGCGCTTGGTTCTTTGCAATTTATTTTTTTTATCGTAAGCCAAAGCGGAGAGGTGCGAGAGTGGTTGAATCGGCCGGTCTCGAAAACCGTTGTATCCTTACGGATACCGTGGGTTCGAATCCCACCCTCTCCGCCATATGTCAGTAAGCAGTAGGCGGTAGGCAGTAGGCAGTTTGATTGACAAATAACTGCTTACTGCCTACTGCTTACTGATCGGAGAGGTGCAGGAGTGGCTGAACTGGCAGCACTGGAAATGCTGTGTATGGGAAACTATACCGTGGGTTCGAATCCCACCCTCTCCGCCACTTGTCAGTAAGCAGAAGGCGGTAGGCAGTAAGCAGTTCTTTCTGAGAACAAACTGCCTACTGCATACTGCCTACTGAATCAGGGGTTTGATTTGTCAGGCTTCGGACGCCGTGCAATCTCGTGGGTGCGAAACCCGCCAGGCCGGGAACGGAGCAACGGTAGCATTTCACAGATGTGCCGCGGTTTCTCCGAAGCCTGACTAATCAAACCTCTGTTTATTTATGCAAGTCTCTGAGACTCTACAGACTTTCAACAACCGCAATTTGTTTTATAGATTCGCTTCAATCCGCCATCATTCAAATATTGTTACAAATAGACACTCTTACACGGATTTGTAATCTTCTGTACTGCACTTTGCGGTTTGCTTGAAAAGTTTTTTACAAAGAAGACTGATCTTGTTTTCAAATAACCAAAATCTCATTAGCATAAACGGTGAAGCACACCTGTTTTATTGGAGAGAGACACGGCTCAATTTTTTCACAGGAGAAGGAATGCGAAAAACGGTAATCATCTTTTTATTCTTCGCTCTGCTGACGCCTCTGCCCGCAACTTACGCGCAAAGCAAAACGGCGGCAGCCAAATCATCGTCTGCGAAAAGCTATGCGGAACAAATTACGGTAGAGCGACTCCGCGCATATTTAACCTTCGTCGCCTCAGACGAGATGGAAGGGCGCGATACACCTTCACGCGGACTCGACATAACGGCGAAATTCATAGCCACTTTCTTGCAGCTTTGGGGAGCGAAACCCGCAGGCGACGATGGTACATATTTCCAACGCATCTCCATGAAACGCGAACGCACGGACGCTACCGCATGCAAAGCAGAAGTAAACGGACAAGCCTTCACCGCAGGTGAAGATTTTTTTGCCACTCCCGTAGCCAGCGAATTGAAGGCACAGCTCGTGTATGGCGGAAACGGCTGGATGGTCAAAGC
>JANMSG010000768.1:0-7253 GCA_031389065.1 Acidobacteriota bacterium
CACGAGCCCGCGTAGCGGGTGATAGACCATCAATGGCCATCTCTATCGCCCGCCTACGCGGGCTCAAAGAAGATTTTGACGGCGACTGACCCAGCGTTTCGCTTTGCTTCACACCGGGCTTTATGCTTGCGCGGGCTTGGCGGATTATTTTTTCAAGGAACATAAAAGGTGTTGGCACTTTCGATTGTCTGTCCACAGAGTTTCCTGGCTATTTGCCGGTTGTCTGGAACAGCCGCGGCGCGAATTCATTCAGGTAGTGCCGCCAGTTGATCCACGTGTGACCGCCGCCGCTGATATGAAAGTCATGCTTGATCCCACGCTTTTTCAGAATCTCCGCAAGATTCTTCGAGCCATTGAAAGCCAAAGTGTCTTTCTCTCCGCAACTGATTGAGAACAGCTTGATCTGCTTGTTGGCCTGGTCTGGATGGTCAAGTAATGCCGCTGCGCGTTTCTCGAAATCGGCGGTCATTTGTGGGTTTATGCCTGCGCTCCAAACGGCGACATAAGCAAATTGACCCGGATGGGTTGTGACGACGCGGGTGGTTTGCCCGCCGCCCATCGAAAGCCCCGCAATTGCGCGATTCGCTTTGTCCGGCAGCACGCGGAAGTTCTTCTCTATGAAGGGCACGATATCTTTCAACAATTCGTTGGAAAAGCGATCTTGAAGCGCCGCCGTCACCTCAGGATTGGGTGGCGCGCCGGGCGTCGCCGGAGGCAAGTTTGTCGGACGCGGCAGACTGCCATTGGGCATCACGATGATCATCGGTTTTGCCTTCTTCTCAGCCAGCAGGTTGTCAAGAATGAAGCCCGCGCGACCAATGGTATTCCACCCGGAATCCTCATCACCACCGCCGTGCAGCAGATAGAAGACCGGGTAACGGTTTTTGCCAGCCTCGTAACCGGGCGGTGTGTAGACGTGCATACGCCGCTGCATGCCGAGCGTCGAGGACTGATACCATACGAGCCGAATCTCGCCGTGCGGTACGCGACGATTCTCTGCGAAAGCAACCTCTGCGCCAGACAGCAGAAACATATTATCGAGGCTTGCGACGCCCTGCTTAATCATCGCGTTTTTGGGATCGAGAGTGCGGACGCCGTCCACTAAGAAAGCATAGCTGTAGAAATTGGGCACGAGCGGGCCAACAGTACCTGACCAGATCCCCTTGTCATCTTTCTCCATCTTGATGACTCCAGGTCCTTCCATCCAATCGCCGCGCAGCGTGACTTCGGAGGCTTTCGGAGCATAGATGCGAAACGTTACGCGCTTGTCGCTGTGGGTTTCAGGTGAAACCAATGTATCGTTTGGCGTGGGCTGTCGCTGCGGTGTCTGAGCGAAGGCAGCGGAAAAAGTGGTCAACGCAAGCAGAAGCATACTTGCGCTATATAAAATCCTATGGTGGTTCATAAATATGTTTCCTTTTAGACAGTTTTGACTATTTATCCACTAGCCTCGAAAATATCGGCTACTTCCCCAACCGTTGGCTCGTCAATTGATTGAGGTAATATTGCATAAACTCATCACGCTTCGGTTCCAGGCAAATTGTCACAGGCTTTCCACGTTCCCGGTCTATGCGCGTGTAACCTTCTTCATCAACGATGAGCGGCAGAGTTTCCTGTTTAACGAAAAATGACGCCGGACGAGCGGTTTCAGCGACTGCCAGTTGATCGTGCAGCGTCATGCGATGTGTCGGGTTCGTCAGCCATAAACGGTAGAGGCATTCGAGCGCATAGGTCAGCGGCGAGTCATGATCACTCACCTGCTTGCGCTCTTGATCGCTCAACTGTACATGCGTGGTTGCGTCGAGCGGGATAATGGTTAGCGGCAAACCAGCGCCGTAAACCAGTTGGGCATCTGCTGTGGATTGATAGACGTTCCATTCCCGCACAGGCTTGCCTGGGCTAAACGACGCACCGTAAATACAGCCGCTCATCAAGATGACGCGCTTCACATATTTCCTTAAATTGGGTTCTTTGCGCAACGCATCGGCGATGTTTTGCAAAGGACCGACAGCCAGCAGTGTGACTTCGCCAGGGTAGCGTTTGACCGTTTCTACAATGAAGTCAGCGGCAGATTTTTTAGCCGGCAGCTTGGCAGTGAAATCCTCTGCCCAGGAGTATTGCTGAAATATCTTGTCATTGGTTTTGCGCCCGACGAAAACAGGAATGTCGTCGCGTTTGGCAAGGTGTAGCATCTTGCAGGCAATCTTTGCCCGTTCCGGTGTGTTGCCGTGTGTGATGGTCACACCAAGCGGCGTAAATCCCTGATACGAGACGACGAAAGCCAGCGCCCAGGCATCGTCAATGTCGTCACCGATGTCTGTATCGAGAATGATCTTGCTGCTTTGAGCAGAAATCGTCGTAGGATAAAAAGCAAGGCAAAGGAGAACAGCCAGGTAAAATAATATCTTTCGCTCTTTCATCTTTTGTTCTGTGTTTTCCGTTCTTGATGGTGAACTGATACGACAGTCAATGATAAACCTGTTTCAGCGGTCTCTCAATCTTGATTCTGACCTATCGTATATCGCACGCCTTGCCGCCGATTTCAAGCTTTACCCTTTTGTGCCTGCTTCGTCCTCCATAACGGAATGAATCAAGCTTCAGAAGCGCGCCAGCTTATCCGTAGCGCTAAGTGCGATCCAGAAGTTCAGACCATCGCTGCATGCGCCTACTGGAGTAGTCCCCGCGCCTGTCAAAAAAGAGCCGAGCGGGGTCAGGTCAGCCGCTTTCCACAGCGAGACGCTGCCGCCAGCAAGGTTTGTGACCAAGATGCGCTCGCCATCAAAGGCTGCGGTGAAAGGTTGAATCAGCCCATTGCCGGTCAGCATTGCCAGCACGAACGGAGTCGTAAGCGGATTTCCCTGTGCGTCTTTGACACGCACCACGGTCACGGATATGCTAGGCACCCAGATGTTCGTACCATCAAAGACCGGGGAAAAGGGGCTATTGCCCACGTTTATCGTTTGCGCGATGCTGCCGTCAGCGTTGAGCTTGAGCAGGGTATTGGCTGTCTGGTCTGTCACCCAGATGTGCGTTCCGTCAAAGAGGATGCCAATAGGCTGATTAAATCCTGTCGAAACCGTGGTCACTGATGTCGGATTGAGAGAGACAATTGAAACAGAGCCGCTTCCGTTAGCCGTCCAAATTCGCGAGCCATCGAAGGCGATGCCTACAGAACCGTCTCCCAAAGAGCTGGTTAAAGTGGTGACCATTCCTGCGGGTTGTGTCGGGTCGATCATATAGAGGTTTCCAGGGTTGGTCGCTCCAGTGACGAAAATCCTTCCCATCGCGCAGACGATGCCAGCCGCATTGGCTGCTCCTGTCCAGGTATCGAGCAGTTTCCCATCACTGGGTCTGATCCTCATCACACTGCCACCGGCGACATTTGCTACCCACAGGTCTGTGCCATCAAATTCAACCGGTTGAGGATTATCACCTACATCAGTCAAAGCCAAACTGTTGGCATTCTGTGGAGTCCACCACTTCTTGGCTACTGCTCTTTGACTACCACGCTTCAATGACTGGTCAAGCGTCCTCGTTGTGAAAGCCGCCATCTGCTCACGAGTAACATTTTGAGTGGGACTGAAAGTCGTTGGGGTGGTCCCATTCGTGAGTCCTGAAAAGTAGGCAGCGGCGATTTGGCAGAAGAAGGGACTCGCCATCACATCATTGAATGGCAAGGTGACCGTGACCCCGCCACAATTTCCCGTGTCGGCCTGCAAGCGACTGGATAAGATAGTCAGACTTGCCATCAATGAAATGAGAACAACTACACGAATAAAGATTGCACGATTCAATCGCATAGAGAATTTCCTTAATGAAAAGAGATTGGACCCGTGCGAGAGTTTTACTCTCTGGCGATAGCCTTGTCAATCCAGCCCAGAAGACCTGCCTGGTGAAGCACAAGCTTGCCGATTTCAAGCGTTTGGCAGTGGCGGCAAGGCTATCAGTTTATTTTGATGATGAGCTTGGCGAGAAGAAGCACAGGCAAGGCTTTGTCTGTGATGAGCATAAGGTTAGCGATAGAGTTGAGAAGCCGGCACAGCCAACAGCGGCAAGTATTGTGTGAGTCAGTCGGGTGCGCCCGGACTTTCGCCAGGTAAAGCGAGCGACTGTGGCGGCGGCTGCTCTCGTGCCGGTAATCCTCAGTCTGACCCGGCAGGCAATCACGGTACAGCAATGAGCTGATCAATCTTTACATCTGATAGCTTTGTGGGTACTATCCGCCTGCACATAAGAACCTCTGGAGGTGCTGCCCGCGCTTGCCTCTCCTGAGGGCTGGCGGTCGCAAACGGCGATGCTTTAGCTGTTGACGGCGCTGTGAGGGGGTTCACCACATAATTCCGATAGAACAAGGTGGAGGGATTCTCATGACACTACAGCTGCACGCTTTGGCGCTTGTTCTGAGTCTCTTCTTCCAGGTGTCAGCAGGACAGGAGATTCGTACACTCGAACCGGGCAAGGCAGTCGAACGCGAGATCGCGGGCGGCCAGTCGCACACCTATCAAATTAGCCTCGCGGCGGGGCAGTTCATGCGCCTCTTGGTCGAGCAGAAAGCCATTGACGTTGCGCTCAAGATCGCAGCGCCGGACGGCAAGCAACTGATTACCAATTTCGGAGAGGTCGGTGAACTGGAGTCGCTCTCGGCGGAAGCGACGGCGGGCGGCGAGCATCAGATCACGATCAGCGCCAACGGCGCAGCCGGCTCTTACCAACTGCGGCTGGAAGTCAAAGCGGCGACTTCGGCGCAGGACAAGCTGCGCCTCACTGCTGAACGGTTGCTGAATGAGGCCGGCGAGTCGTTTGATCAGGGGGCGGGGGCGCTTGAGACAACCATTGAGAAAGCGCGACAGGCGCTCAGGCTCTGGCACGAGGTGGGAGACCGACACTGGGAAGCCGCCACTGCCAATTTTATTGGCCAGGCTTATATAGCTGCCGGGACGTACGAGTAGGCAATTGAAGCTTTAAATCAAGCGCTTGGCATCCGGCGTGAGTTGAAATATCGCACTGGCGAAGGAATCACGCTCCTCAATCTGGGCTCTGCCTATTACACTCTGGGCCGCAACGAGAAAGCGATTGAATATTACGAGCAGGCGCTGGCGATCAACCATGAAGTGAAGGATCGCTCTGGCGAAGGATCCGCGCTCATCGAGCTGGGCCGCGCCTATGCCAAAATGAGCCGCTACGAGAAAGCAATTGAGTACGGCGAGCAAGCGCTGGTGATCTTTCGTGAATTGAAGGCGCGAGACGGTGAGGCGTCTGCACTTTATAGCCTGGCCCAAACCGAACGGGCGCGGGGCAATCTCCCTGCGGCACGCACCCACATCGAGGAGAACCTGAAACTTCAAGAGGCCACGCGGGCCGAGATCGTCACCCCGGAATCGCGCACCTCATTTCTCGCCACCGTGCAACGTTCCTATGGGCTCTACACCGACATCCTCATGAGCCAACACAAGGCGGAACCGACCAAAGGCTTTGATGCGCTGGCCGTCGAGACGAGCGAGCGCCAGCGCGCCCGCAGCCTCCTCGACCTGCTCGGTGAAGCCCGCACCGACCTGCGCCTGGGCGTGGACGCGGCGCTGATTGAACGCGAACGCAGCCTGGGCCAACAACTCAACGACAAAGCGCAGTCACAAGCCAGCACGCCGGAGCAGGCTGCCGCCCTGAAGCGAGAGATCAGCCAGCTCGAAAACGACTATGAGCAGGCGCAGACCGCCATCCGCAAAGCCAGCCCGCACTACGCCGCGCTCACCCAGCCGCAGCCGCTCAAGCTCTCGGGGATTCAGCGGCAACTCGACGCCGATACCCTGCTCTTAGAATACGCCCTCGGCGAAGAGCGCAGCTATTTATGGGCAATCTCGAAGGATTCACTGATGAGTTACGAACTGCCGAAGGCGGAGTTAATTGATAAAAACGCCCGGCAACTTCATGAACTATTGTCAGCCCGCAACATCACAAAACGCGGCGAGCCGGCTCTGCAACGCCAGCAGCGCATCTCGCAGGCCGAAACCGCGCTGCCTGCCGCCGCACAATCACTGAGCCAGATGTTGCTCGCGCCGGTCGCCGCCCAGCTTGGCAACAAGCGGCTGGTCATCGTCGCCGACGGCGCCTTGCAATATATCCCCTTTGCCATGCTACCGGACCCGGTCGCCGGTAGCCGGTAGTCGGTAGCCGGTAATAACCCGACTGCCAACCGACCACCGGCCACCGACTACCGACCGCTGATCGTCAGCCACGAAGTTGTCAGCCTGCCGTCGGCCTCGGCGCTGGCGATTCAACGCACGGAACTTGCGGGAAGACAACCCGCGCCGAAGATGCTGGCAGTGATCGCTGATCCGGTCTTTGATCGCTCGGATGCACGCTTCACCACACCAGCGACCGAGATCAACGAGAAGCAACCAGCCCAGCCTCTCGCTTCCGACGACGCTCGCAGCATCGAACATCTTGCTGCAAAATCCGATGACAAATCTGGTGTCACAACCCGCCGCCTAGTAATTCCACGACTTCCCTTCACTCGACAAGAAGCGACACGGCTGCTCGCTCTTACGCCGAAGGATTCAAGTTTTGGCGCCATAGATTTTCAAGCCAATCGTGAGACGGTGCTCAAGGGCGATCTGAGCCAGTATCGCTATGTGCATTTCGCCACGCACGGGCTGCTCGACAGCGAACGGCCGGGACTCTCATCGCTTGTGCTCTCGATGGTGGACGCACAGGGCAAGCCACAAAACGGCTTCCTGCGCGCCAACGACATCTACAACTTGAAATTGCCCGCCGAACTGGTTGTGTTGAGCGCCTGTCAGACAGGACTCGGCAAAGAGATCAAGGGCGAAGGCTTGGTGGGACTGACGCGCGGCTTTATGTATGCGGGAGCGGCGCGTGTGGTGGTCAGTCTGTGGAGCGTCAACGACAAGGCTACGGCCGAGCTGATGACGAAGTTCTACGAGAAGATGCTAAAACAGGGCGACCGTCCGGCGGCGGCGTTGCGCGCGGCGCAGGTCGAGATGTGGAAGCAGCGCGAGTGGCAGTCGCCGTATTACTGGGCGGCGTTTACCCTGCAGGGCGAGTGGCGATAAGGAAGCCTTGAGTGTGCGAATGGCGCAGGCTTGTGCATGGGTCAACGTCTAAAATATGACGATCGCCAGGTGCTCTCAACGCTAATTTCCACTCAACCAACACAACCGGAGGTTGACCCAAGAAAAGGAATAGGAAAAATGCGCGTCGGCTGTGAGCGGCTTTCGAGCGTGCAGGCGAGACAG
>JANMSG010000770.1:0-5133 GCA_031389065.1 Acidobacteriota bacterium
GGATCTCCGGCGAGATCGCCAGGCTGAGCGGCGGCCGAACGCTCAAGCTGATGGAGGTTTGCGGCGGGCACACTCACACGATCTACAAGCACGGCGTTGAGGATGTGCTGCCGCGCAACATCGACCTGGTGCATGGCCCCGGCTGCCCGGTGTGCGTGCTAACGCAAGCCCGAATTTCTTTGCCGTCAAACCGCTTTCAACACAACTCACCTCCAGATCAAATGTGCCGATTTCCGACTACAGCAACGGCGATCTGGCACTAGCCAAGCCTTTGAACTTCCAAGCCATTGATATGGACGTTTGGGTGCGCGATTTCCTGGCGGCTGTGGATTTCTTCCTGACGCCCGAATACAGTATTCCGGCTTACCAACTCGACCCCGCGCATGCTGCGTACACAGGCGTAGTCACGTCGAAAGCCACAATCGCGGATGCCTTGAAAACGACGGTGGATTATATTTTGCAAACCTCTGCGCAACCGACTAACGATCCGGCGCTTGCAGCCGCGCAGGAAGCTCTCTATCAACAACTGCTCATCAATTTATCGAACGCCTACGCGACCGATTCGATTATTCAATACCCTGTAACCATTCAATCGCCTGAGACCGATGTGGATACGGCTCCGCGCCTTTCAGGTAAACCCCTTTCAACGACGTATTCAACAGTCTCCACCGATACGATTGCTACCATTGCCAATCTGTACAACGTGAGTAATCAGTATCTGGCAAAAATTATCGCCAACACGCCTAGAATTTTGAATACAGCGGCGACTCTCTCTTTTAACAATCAGACTGCGACCATGCAACAAATCGCCGATGCAACACAGTCGCCAATTGACATTGTTACCTTGCAAATCATCGCGACCTTCTTCAAGACTTCTGTTGATGATCTAGCGGATAACGTAACTGTGACAGCAGGCGGCGGACTCTTTGCGCCAAACAGCACCCTCAACATTTCGCCAATTAAAAAGGCGATTTCTGCGACAGATACTTTCGAGAGCCTGTCTGAGTTTTTCAATCAGAGCCTCAGTGAAATTGCCATAGCCAATCAGTATGTGAAAAACATCTTTGTGGTTACGAGCATCACAGCGGACGGGCAAACGATTGCTGTGAATGCGCAAGATTGTCTCTATTCCGCAAGTCAAAAATTCAAGCCTATCATTGACATTGCAACTTTAGCGTCAGACCTTGCGACACAAACGAATTTGCTCACCCCGCAAGTCAATTTATTTGCGATTCAAGTTGTACCCGATTACACGCTGTCAACCGCCAAGGTTCCTCTGGTTAATAATGGCGCGTTGCTGACTTTCATGTTCAACACAAAATCGGAAGCACAGTACAAAAAACTTTTCCTTGATTTGAACTATGTAATGAACGAGCTTGAATACGACATTCAAGCGGGAGCGTCTAACATCAGCGAATATCAGGCGTCATCCTGGCTTTCGTTCATCATTCCGATTGATTCCACGGTCACCGAATTGAAAAATATTGATTCCAGAATCGGACAAGTCGAAGTGCCGGTTCCGCTTCGTTCTTACCCGACGCCGCCTTCGCTGATTTCTCAAGCGGGCGAGCCGGAATACCCGCAGGCAAGCAATGTCGTGCAGGCGAAGATGTGGACATACGCGCTGACTTATGAGCGACAAGACGCGGCGCAAGACACAGATTATTTGACCGTCACATTCAACACCTCAACACAGAGTTCTACCTTAGCCGCCGCCAACGCGAGCGATAATTCAGCCCAGCTATTCAACGAGTTGTTTAACGCGCTGGCTCAATTCAACTTCGTTTATCCGGCGCTGAAAAACGACCTTACGCTTCTGCCGACCTTGAAACCGGGTACGCCAAACCCGCTGGCAACGAAAGCGATGACTGTCTTCCAACAACTTGTCGCAGAGGTTGCCAACGCCTGGTATGCGTTAGCCAATCCTACCAAACAAGCAAACGCTCTTGGTTTATCTGTTATGCAAGGTTTGATCGAGCAGACTTATAATTACAGCCTCGAGGTTACGATTTTTGATGGTCGTCTTGATTCGCTTACCGTGAAACCTTTTGCGAATCAGCCAGTCCTGTTTCCGGCAGCAATTTATGTTTATACAACCGACAAAACAACAGGAGAAGAACTTCTCTACCAATTAACGACGAATGAAGATGAAGCGGAAGTTGTTGATGGCAGTGAAACGGAAAAAACTTTTATGTATCCCGACGGCAGTGGCAATGCCAAGGTTGTTCCTGCTTTTGGTTCCGTGAAACAGATTTTTGATTTCAGCAACCTGGACATTGTTCTAACGCAGAACGCCTGGGGCGGCGTTTATGTGACGCGCAATGAAAACCTCGTAAGCTTTGCGCCAACCAACCCAGCCTTCATCTATCAAACCCCTCTGGCGCGTTTTTCAAATATCATGGTGCCGCTGATTCAAAACACCAGTTGCATCTCGATTACTTATCAAAACAACTTGACGGATACCTTGAATAAGCTATTCCAAGACCTCTTTAGTGTTGATACCAATACCAGCAGTCACGATATCAAGTTGAGTTGTCAATATGGCTATCAATTGGTCTCTTCGGCGAGCGATGCAAACCCTTGCGGCAATCCGAATGATCCGATTACCAGTTTGGTTAGCCGACTGCCTGTGCTATTTATTCCTAAATATAGCTTCAGCTTGGATGATCCTACATTAGTCACTCAAATTGTGGACTACATCACCAACTGGCTGCCAAGCAGTCAAGCTTCGACCGACGGAGGTTTCTTCATATTCGAGGTTGGCTTGTTCTCTACGTTGGACGCGCAATTGACCCAACCTCTGCTTGAAATCGAGAACCTGGTTTATCAGCCGACCTCTAGTTGAAGAGAAAAGCTGCTTGGTAATGATGAATATGAATTGCTGATCGGTTGTCGCGTCAGCGACGATTGAATCTGCCATCGGGATGTCTTCAATCATCATGGTACCGACATAAATGTAAATTAATATTCTTAAAACGACAATTTTGTCATTCGACCTGAATCAGCCTGGGTTGAAAGATTGCCTACCCTTTACAGAGTCAAACACATTGCGTTCGGAGAAGGCGGAACCGTCGTAATAACCTGAAGGAGAAAAATTCCTGGATCATAGTTTTGCGAATTATGGCGTTTTTCGAATCCTCCATTCTCTATTTCCCACTGATGAATCTTCATTCATTTGTCGTTTATGAGTTGATAAGCGTCAGGCTGATTATGACAATTTTGTCATATCAAATTTCCACCCTTACATTATTGTCGGTAACCGCTTTCATCACCCGACAGCGAATTGGTAGCCCAATACTTTCAAAAAGCCAATAAATACAGAGTTTCTCACTACCCTAACGGCAATTCATGAATTCTGGCACCCTGTTTGCAATAGCTTCGTCGAGTGCAAGAGAGATGCAAATCAATCTAGCGACAATTGAGCGTTCTGCAAATGAAAAACTGCGACGCATAGAGAAACAGTCTGATTCGACTGAACGGTTGATTGCGCTCAAAAAATTCCTGAAGACAGAGACGCAACGCCTTCATCTGCGCCATCGCTTTGGTATCGGCGGCGAACCGATTGTCGCAGCCCGCAGTTTAATCGTTGATCTGTTGATCCGGCGAATGACCCGCACAGCCGTTGAAAAGTTGTTCGGCAAGGCCTCAGAGGTTGAGTCATTTGCCATCGTCGCGCTCGGCGGTTACGGGCGGCAGGAACTCTCGCCGCATTCAGATATTGACATACTGTTTCTGCATCAAGGGAGCAAAGACAGTGCAAGAGCAGCGCAATTGAGTGAAGCGATCCTCTACTTGCTCTGGGATGTGGGTTTCACTGTTGGTCACTGCGTCCGTTCGCTGAACGAATGTGTCTCGATTGCCAAAGATGACATCGTTTCACGCAACTCTATGATTGATTCCCGGCTCTTGTGGGGGGACCAGGACTTATTTGCAACGCTCCTGAAACGTCTCGATAAAGAGGTCTTTGAAAAACAGAAACGCGAGATCCTTGATGAGTTGATGGTCGAGCGCCTCTCACGTTATACAAAATTCGGCGAAGTGGTTTGTGTGCAAGAGCCCAATGTCAAAGAGACGGCTGGAGGCTTGCGCGATCTTCACGTTTTGTTGTGGGCGGCAAGAGTCGCTTACGGCAGCCACAAAACGCTCCCTGATTTGGTGAAGGCTGAAATCATTGGCGAACGTGACGCGAAGGCGATCCATAGCGCATACGATTTTCTGGTGTCTGTACGCAACGAATTGCACTTTCTGACAGGGCGACGGACAGATTTGTTGTCGCTTGATTTGCAACAGCAGGTGGCGCGCAACCAGCGCTACGAGGACACTGGGCAGCAACAGGCTTCAGAGATTTTCATGCGCGATTATTACCTGCACGCGCGGCGATTGCAGAGGTTATGTGAAGCGCATCTCACCCGCGCCATCGCAACGCAAGGCAAGAAGAGCTGGTTCAAACGCTCTCGCTCGGTAAAGGCGCTTGGCGGCTTTGTGATGCGCGACGGGTCGCTTGATATAGACACTGCCAACGGCTCGGGCAGCGCAAAGCTCGATGGCAACCGAATGATGATGGCGTTTGGCTACGCTCAGGCGACCCGCGCAAATTTGAGCGCGCCATTGCAGGAAGCCATTCAATTGAGTCTGCCAGCAGTCAATCGCACGTTCCTTGCTTCGCCGGAGGCTGCACAGGGATTTATCAAGATGTTACGGGCGAAAGGTCGTGTGGCTGCAGGTTTACGCCTGATGCACGATCTCAATTTTTTAGGCAAGTTTATGCCCGAATTCGGGCGCATCACTTGTCTGGTGCAGCACGATCTTTATCACCGCTACACGGTTGATGAGCATACGCTGCGGGCGCTTGGCACACTCGATAACCTTGCCAATTCCGACAGCGAGACGCTTGAACGATATCGCAATCTGTACAACGAAATCAGCGATCCGTCGGTGTTACATCTGGGCTTGTTGTTGCACGATATAGGCAAAGGATTGGGCGGCGGCCATACCGAGAAAGGCATCAAAATCGCCGATAAGGTTTGCGCCCGTTTACAGCTTGAAGCGAAAGCCACCGAGCAGGTGAAATTTCTGATTCGTGAGCATTTGAAGATGTCGCACATTTCGCAGCGTCGCGATCTGGGCGATGAC
>JANMSG010000790.1:0-5667 GCA_031389065.1 Acidobacteriota bacterium
GCAAAGCTGAACCCGAAGCGAAGAAGAAATGATATGGATAATTTAATCATAGAAAACATCAAGCAGCGCCCTTTGCGCACAGCGATTAGTGTCTTCGGTGTGGCGCTCGGCGTAATTTTGATTGTCTTGATGGTAGGTCTGGCGCGCGGCATGACGCGCGACACAGGGGAGCGTCAAGGGAATGTTGACGCGGAGATTAGATTTCTGCCCGAAACCTTAGCCACTGGAACTGGAGGAGCCAGTCAATTGACCCTGCCTACACGATATGTAGATGCAATTTTGAATGGCGTCAAGCCTACACCGGAAGATCCTGACATCATGCCCAAGCCGCCTATCGCAGGAGTTGTAGCGGCAACTCCGGTCGGCGAGTATATTCAAGCGAGCGATTTTGGCATAGGGTTTGAAACTGTAGATGGACTGGATTACGAAAGTTTTATCAAAACCACTCACATCAACATTGTTGAAGGGCGCGCGCTTGGCGATGGTCGCACGCCCGGCTCGGAATACGAAGCGATTGTTGACCAGTTTTACTTTGAAAATAATCAGGACATAGAGGGCAAAACCTTGCGCATTGGCGGCAAGATCAAAACTCTCGGTCACGAATTCACGGTTGTAGGAGTCTATGACCCACCGATGCTGGCTCGCATCAAGATTCCGCTTCATACCATGCAGCAATTGCTGGGCGGAGCACCAAATTGCTTTTTTATTCAGATTCGCACAGCAACGCCTGAATTGGCGCAACAGGTAAAAGAAGATTTGGAGAAAACCTATCCAGGGTATGTGGCGATTCTCACGAAAGATATTCCGGCGATCTATTCGCAAGGCATCAAGCCCTTGGAAATCTTCTTAAATATTGTAATCTGGCTGGCGATCACCATCAGCACACTGGTGATTTTGCTTGCCATGTACACGACAATCATTGAGCGAACACGCGAGATTGGCATTTTAAAAAGTCTCGGCGCCTCGAAGGCATTTGTCGTGATGACGATTGAACAAGAGGCTGCGGTAATTAGCGCACTGGGCGTAGTTTTCGGCTTCATCGTTTCCATCATTGGCAAATATGTGCTGGAATCAACCACAAGATTGATCATTGCCTTTGAATTGAAATGGATTGTAATCGCCACAGTGATAGGCATTGGGTGCGGTCTGGTAGGCGCGCTTTATCCTGCATTGCGGGCTGCAAACCTCGACGTGGTTGAGGCAATAAGTTATGAATAACTGGTAGTCAGTAGCCGGTAGTCAGTGGCTGGTTTCAATTATGCCGGAACCCACTGACTACTGACTACTGACTACTGACTACTGAGATAATATGAAACCAGTTCTTGAAACAATTGATTTGAAGATGGTCTATCACGTCGGCAAAGTGGATGTGCATGCCTTGAGAGGCCTGAATATTTTGATTAACGCAGGCGAATACGTGGCGATTATGGGACCGTCCGGATGTGGCAAATCAACTCTGCTGCATGTCGTCGGCGGCA
The DNA here is from genome assembly GCA_031389065.1 of Acidobacteriota bacterium. Taxonomy (GTDB): domain Bacteria; phylum Acidobacteriota; class Blastocatellia; order UBA7656; family UBA7656; genus JACQDB01. Next base: position 1,479 of record JANMSG010000790.1, read on the forward strand.
TGCTGCAACCGACTTCAGGGCGCGTGGCGATTGATGGCGAAGATTTGACGACGATGACAGATGCGCAGCGAACGGATTTGCGACGACGCAAAATCGGCTTTGTTTTTCAACGCTTCAATCTCTTTCCAACCCTGTCAGCCGAAGGCAACTTGAAACTAGCGGAGCGAATCTATTCTAACACCAAAAACGGAGGCGACGCGGGGCGAAGACTTGAGGTTCTTAAACTCTTGAGGCTGGAAGACAAGATTCATCATAAGCCTTTGGAATTATCCGGCGGCGAACAACAGCGCGTCGCAATCGCCAGAGCCATCATTAATCGTCCGGCGATTTTGCTCGCTGATGAGCCTACGGGAAATCTCGACACAGAGAATTCCAAAATCGTTTTGGAGATGATGCGCGGCTTGAATAAAGAGTTTGGTCAAACCATAGTGATGATTACGCACAACCCTGAAGCCGCCGCGCTCGCCGATAGAATTATTGAAATGCGCGACGGGCATGTTGTTTCGTAGCCTTTGTTATCTATAGCCCGACTATAAAAGAGGGCGTTGGATCAGCAGGGAAGCCCGCTTTCACGCTTGGGCTACTGCTTTAAGGAGCTTGAAATATGGGCATTATTGTCAGCGCGCTGAAAAAATTCCTATTCTGGTCATACGATAGAGGGAGTTGGCAGTATGATGTTTTGTGTGGGGTGATTTTGGCGTTCATCTTCTTTGGACCCAATAGCGTTTTTCACAGCGCCGATGGCTCTAACGCGGCTCCTGTTTTTGTTGGTCGCGAAGAAGTCGGAGCGATTGAGACAGGCTCGTTTGATCAAACGTTGAGCGATTATTTTTCACGCAAATTTAATCGCAAAGTGAAAGCGACAAACATTGAACCGATGCTGGACAGTGATGGGAATTTAAAGGGCTATCTCGTAAAAGAGATCAATCAATAATCAATTATAATTTTTGCGTTATACCGAAGCGATAAAGTATTAGAAAGGATTTTTAATTATGAAGAAAATTACATTAGCAATAACCGTTCTCGTGGTTCTCTTTGCAAGTATGGGAGCACTTCCCAAGGCACAAGCAAATGGCGAACTCGATCAGATTCTAGCGAATATGCAGAACGCCGGAAAAAAGATAACCACTCTTGCTGGCAATATCGCGCAAGAGAAACAAGATAAACAAATTGGCGGAACTGAGCGCTATCAGGGCACCACAACGATGCAACGCGGCGCGAAGGGCAGCGAAAAAGTAATCGTTCACTACACGAACGGCCAGCATGTCTCGGTTGTCGGCAATAAAATCGTGCTCTACAACGAGAGGATTCCCCAGGCAATCGAGACCACAAGACAGAGTCAGGCAAACAGCAAACCGGAGTTTGATTTCATCGCCACACCATATTCTTCGGTGGCTGACCTGAAAGCGAGATTTCATATCGCCTATCTTGGCGATGAAAACGGCATGGCAAAACTCGAATTGACTCCGAAAAATCCCGCCTTGCAAAAATCTATTCTGTGGGTTGATAAAACTTTGTGGATTCCTACGAAGTTCAGAGTGGTTGAAAAGACCGGCAATATCTCATATTTCACTTTGAGTTCGGTGCAACTGAATCCAAAAGTTTCGGCGGATACATTTAAGATTAAGTATGCGCCGAACACCCAAATCATCAAGCGATAAAATTGCCGTTTGCTTCACTGCAAACAAAAGGTGCTAGGGTAGTCCATTGGATTGCCCTAGCACCTTTTTTTGCTGTCTCATTAGAGGCTTTAGCGCACCTGTTTGACTGAATAGTTGACTTTGATGCGACTCGGGTTGGGTGACGAGTCCTGCTTTTCGTTTTCGTCGAAAGTGGTGATGATGGATGCCCACGAAAGTTTCGCTTCCGTAGTTTCTATGCGAATGCGCGCATGTTTGATCGTAACGTAAGACAACACCTCGCCCGCAGCATTTTTAATTGGATCGTCTTGGGTGTAAACCTCGAACTCTTGCCCGGCTTGAACCTGATCGCTGCCTAAATCAATGGCGATGCGACCGCCGCGCACGGATACCACCAATCCTTCTGTCGCCACAGACATTCCCATCTCTTGCGAAAATTTCACGGCGATGGCTTCCATGGCTTTGCGATAGCCTTCTTTCAATACGTCTCCATCACTTCGCGATTTCATCATGGTATCTTTGCTGATTTTTTCTTCGTAAGATTTTGAGATTTTGATGACCCCGGTTTCGGCGTCAATCATTTGAACCTGAACTTTGGCTTTGACGTCCGAAGAGAACTCACCGCCCGTATCGACCTTGTTTCTGGTCAAGCCACCTAAAGCGCCCCTGAGTCCACCTGGTACTTTCCCCTTTGCTGCCGTCACGTCAAGCGCATTGCCGATGATGATGAATTTTGCCGATAGGAGTTTGCCGACCTTTACGGCTTGTTTTGGATCAACGAGGTCAGAGTTATTGAAGCCTTGCTCTTTCAAAAGCGTGTCGCGTTGCGCGGCGGTGATTAATTCATATTTGCCGCCTTGCGTCAAAGCGTCTTCAAGGGTTGCCGTTGTCGTATTGGTTGTCCATTCCGTATCTCTTGAGCCTGTGCCAAAAACGACAAGTCGAGGCTTACCGCCGGTCTTTTGTGTCTGACCGCTCTGTCTTTGTGAAGCGGCATAGGCGCCGATTGAAAGCGCGAATATGGATGCAACGCTTAATAACAAAATCTTATGTTTGGTTTTCATATTCTCTCCATGATTATTGTTTGAGGCCTAGTCCGAAAAATTTAGTATTACCTCTGTCGTCATCTGAATATAGGCAAGCCGGTTGGCAGTGTCAACGGTTAAGAATATAATCTATATCACTAAAGAAAGTGAGGGTGACAGATCCGACGATGAAACTGATACAAACAGACCATACATTGAGTACCATTGATATTTACATTGCAATGAAGAAGCGACTCGAGCAAGGGCAAGTTGCTGTGATGGCAACCATTGTCCAGACCAAAGGTTCAACCCCACAACACGAAGGCGCGCGCATCGTAGTTTTTGACGATGGCACTTTCATAGGCACTGTCGGCGGCGGATGCATTGAAGCAGATATTTATGCCGAAGCAAAAGAGGTGATGCGAACCGGCAAAGCGGGGATTTTTCATTTTAGTCTGGCAGGCGATATGGCGGCAGAAGAGGGCATGGTTTGCGGCGGTCAAATGGATGTCTTTATCGAGCGTTGGTCGCTCGATTGAAGATGGGTATTCTGTTTTTGCGTGACCGTTTAGAAAGATGAAGAAGCTGCGGCGGAAATTGGATTTTGCTTAAATGCCTAACTCATCCTGCGGTTGCCCTATGCCTTTTTGATAAGTCTCTTCGATAAGACGGCTCATTGATTCACCATCCATGGGTTTGGAAAGCATATAGCCTTGCACAAACTCGCACTTCATTCCTGTGAGTTGAAGGATTTGTTCGCGCGTTTCTACGCCCTCGGCTATGACATCCATCCCTAAATTTTTTGCCAGTGTGAGAATGGTGCTGACAATCTCTGCGTTCTTAGCCATGTTCATAGCTGTAACGAAAGAGCGATCTATCTTCAAGGTATCAATTGGGAAGCGGTGCAAATAACTGAGTGAAGAGTAGCCCGTGCCAAAATCATCGAGAGAGATTTTAATGCCCAAATCCTTTAATCGGTTAAGAATGTCGGTTGCGGCATCAATGTTTTCAATAATTGCGCTCTCTGTAATCTCTATCTTCAAACTGGACGCATCCAGATTTGTCTCAGATAAAATCTCTTTGATATTTTCAATCAAATTGGGGTCGCAAAACTGCACTCCCGAAAGATTGACACTGACCGAGAGTGGAGGATTCGACGGATATTTCTCTTGCCACAGGCGGATTTGCTTGCAGGATTCGTGTAAAACCCAAAGGCCGATCGAAATGATCAGCCCGGTCTCTTCGGCTACTGGTATAAACTTCAAAGGAGTGATGAATCCTCTTTCGGGATGATTCCATCTGGCAAGAGCTTCAAATCCCATGATTCGCCAATTCTCTAAAGAGATAATCGGTTGGAAGTGAACTTGAAATTCTTTACGCGAAAGAGCGCGGCGCAAGTCCACTTCAAGCTGTAAGCGTTCCGATACGCGTTCCTGCATTCCGATATCGAACAATTCATAGCTGCCGCGACCTTGTTCCTTGGCGCGATACATGGCGATGTCGGCGTTGCGAATAAATTCTTCG
>JANMSG010000797.1:0-19170 GCA_031389065.1 Acidobacteriota bacterium
CGAATCCGGGTGCCATGTGATTGACGTTGGCATGGTACCTACGCCTGTGCTTTATTACACGCTTTTCACTGAAAATGTTGACGCGGGCGTGATGATTACCGGCAGTCATAATCCTTCGGACTATAACGGATTTAAAATCTGTTTGGGTAAAAGCTCTATCTTTGGCGAGCAGATCAATCAGATAAAATCAATTGCGCTTTCGCGCAACTTCGCAAGTGGGCAGGGCACTACAATTGAACACGATGTTGTTTCCAGCTACAGCAATTACATTTCATCAAATGTGAAACTCGGCTCACGCAAATTGAAAGTTGTAGTTGACGCGGGAAACGGCAAGGGCGGATTCATAGCCGCGCCGCTTTACAGAGAGATGGGATGCGAAGTCATTGAACTTTTTTGCGAACCTGACAGCCGATTCCCGAATCATCATCCAGACCCGACGGTGCTTGAAAATATGCGCTTCGCGATTGATGCTGTACGCGAACATAATGCTGATCTGGCAATCGCTTTCGATGGCGACGCAGACCGCATAGGCGTGGTTGACGAACAGGGCAGAGTCATCTGGGGCGATCAATTGATGGTGATTTTTTCGCGCGCCATTTTGCAGGAACTGCCCGGCGCAACGTTTATCGCGGAAGTGAAATGTTCGCAGACTTTGTTTGATGACATTGCAAAACACGGCGGCAATCCGATTATGTGGAAAGTCGGACACTCGCTGATCAAATCTGCTATGAAAGAAAAAGGTGCAGCCCTGGCTGGAGAGATGAGCGGCCACATATTTTTCGCGCATCGCTATTTCGGATACGATGACGCGCTTTACGCTGGCGCGAGATTGATGGAGATTTTATCGAACACGGACGCGCCTCTGTCTTCTCTACTGGCGGATTTGCCCCCGACTGTCAACACGCCTGAAATTCGTTTCGATTGCCCGGATGATAAAAAGTTCGGTGTCGTAGCGAAACTGACGGAAGAGTTTAAGAAGACTCACAAAGTAATAGACATTGATGGCGCAAGAGTCTTATTTGAACACGGCTGGGGCTTGGTTCGCGCTTCCAACACCCAACCGGTTTTGGTCATGCGTTTTGAGGCAGACAGCGAACAACATCTGAAAGAGATTCAAGACACAGTTGAATCAAAACTGAATTCCTTGATTGAAGCGTGAACTTTATCGTATAAGGGATCGTTCTATCTTCTTCCATCAGTCAATAAAATCAGGAGGGATTCATTGTGCAAAATTGTCTGAGTAAATTTATTACCTCGACATTGTTACTTTTTGTTTTGAGCGTCGCAGCGATGGCTCAAGACCTCGCGCCGAAAGCCGAAGAGATCGTCAATGCCTATGTCAAACAGAACAAATTCAGCGGTTCTGTTCTGGTCGCAAAAGGCGGCAAAGTGGTTTTGAGCAAAGGCTATGGCATGGCGAATTATGAATTGGACGTGCCGAATACACCACAGACTAAGTTTCGGTTAGCTTCTGTCACCAAACAATTCACGGCTATGGCTATTGCACAAATGCAGGAGCGCGGTTTGCTGAGTGTAGAAGATCCTATCACAAAATATCTACCGGATTATCCGAAAGAGACAGGCGATAAAGTCACCATTTATCATCTGCTAACGCATTCCTCAGGCATCCCAAGCATTACGAATTCCGCTGATTATCCACAAATCAAGATGAATAAGTTTTCAGGCGAAAAACTGGTTGTTTGGCTAAAAGGAAAACCGCTTGAATTCGCGCCGGGTGAAAATTACAAGTACAACAACTCAGGTTATATCCTGTTGGGCTACCTCATTGAAAAGGTTTCCGGTAAACCCTTCGAGCAGTATATGAAGGAGAACATCTTCACGCCTCTCGGAATGAAGGACACAGGGTTTGACCGCAATAATGTAGTGATTAAGAATCGCGCTGCCGGATATTCAGTCAGAGGGAAGGAGCTTGAAAATTCCGAATACATTGATATGACTATACCTGGCGGTGCGGGTGCAATGTATTCGACTATTGAAGATTTATACGCCTGGGATCGAGCGCTCTACACGGAAAAACTTGTGAAGAAAGCGACGCTTGAAAAAGTCTACACCCCTTACAAATCAAATTATGCCTGGGGATGGAATGTTAACGAGCAGTTCAAGCGCAAACGCGTCACCCATGGCGGCGGCATAGAGGGTTTCAATACAATTATCGCGCGCTTCATCAACGACGATGTCTGTATCATAGCGTTGAGCAACACGACTCCAGCAGCCTTAGGACCCATGGCAGAAAGACTTGCGGCGCTTTTGTTTGGGGAAAAATATGAATTGCCGCAAGAAGAGGCTCCCCAGGTAGCAAGAAAAGAGATTAAAGTTGACTCGAAAATTTTTGATGCTTATGTCGGTGATTATCAGCTTGCCCCAAACTTTATTATGACGGTGACGAAAGAGGGCGATCAGTTAATGTTGCAACCGACAGGGCAAGGGAAGTCTGAAATCTTCCCTGAGTCAGAAACAAAGTTCTTCTCGAAGATTGTGAATGCGCAAATCGTGTTTAATAAAAACGATAAAGGTGTAGTTGAACAACTTACGCTTTATCAAAACGGGAGAGAAGTTCCCGGCAAGAAAATCAAATAAATAGACGAAGAACCAAAGAGGCTATTAAGCGACGAAACAAAAGAAAAACCGAAACCACGAATTCTTCAGATTACTCGGATTTGCACAAATTCATCTGAGTGAATTCTTATAATCTGAGGAATTCGTGGTTTCGCTTTCATCAAATTATCTAGTCAAAGAATTTCAACAATTTCACAATTGAATTGGCGCTGACCATCCCATTTCTTACATTTTTATTAAGATGACCAATTGAAAATACCAGCCTTGTATTCAGCAGCATAATCTTATACCCTTCCTCCGTCTGAGTAGCTGTTTTCTAAGTCAATCAGAGATTCCTTTTATGAAGTTCATCGCCCTATCATTACTCTCTATTTTATTGTTAGCTCCACAGGCTTATGCTCAAGAGCCATCTTTAACAGGTCTTTGGGAAATTGAGTTCACTCTGCGTTCTCAACCCTATCGTGTACAGTTTAGCGCTCAGAATTCCGGGGAAGGATCATTTCTTGTTTTGGATAATCGGTCAAGTCTTAGTCCCGGTAAAGCCAACTGGAGATTGGCAGGACAAAGCTCGGCTATCTATCTTTTTCTCCTTTCAGGGGCGATTGAATTTCCCCTTGGTAACGTGGGGCTTGAAACCGGCACCATAGATTTTTCAGCCTCATCGGATTTGACTATGCCGATTCTATCTCTGAGCGGATGGGGACAATATCATCCACCCAGAGACCCAAATGATACGAGAGGTAATGAAGACCCTTCGTTTACTTTCACAGCGAAACGTTTGAACAGTTTGACGTTTCAGATTCTCTCTCCGCTTGACGGGGAACGAGTACGCAGAGGCAGAGAAATCAAAATAGAATGGAATCTGGAGAGTATGGTTCCGCTAGCCTCACAAAGTCTCTGGCTTTCGCTCGATAAGGGCGCGACCTTTTATCTGATCAGTCCATCTCTCGAACCGGAAGCAAGAGCATTTACCTGGAGCATTCCTGTCAGTTTACCAAAAACCAAGAAAGCTTTTCTTAAACTCATAGCAGTTGATCAAAATGGAAAGACCATAGAGAGTCTTAGCGAGAAGTCCTTTTTCATAAAGTAAGATAGCATTTATCTTCACCAGACTGTCTAATCGAATGATGATGTGAAGCATTTGATTTGATGCCTTCAACATTGGGCAGTCAGAATCTTTTTCGTTAGGAAAGATGTTAAAAAACCGCAGTCACAAAACTAATAAAAGCTGGAAGATTTAAAACTTTCCTCACTCATTTTCAGCAAGAAAAATTTACGCCGACGTGGGAAAACCGAAAAGAAAAACAGACACACTTAGGAGAGGAAAAAATTTATGAAGCGACCTTTGTTTATTTTGTTTATACTTCTGATAGGAACATTGCCTTTAAGTCTCAATGCTGTTCTAAATTTCATTCCTTCATCATCCGTGCAAGCGCAATCGAATCAACCCATGAAGGACAGTCCCCCTGATTTAACTCCTTATACTCGTAAGGCTGTACCTGAAGATTACGGGACACCCGAAAGGCCAGCGCTCCCACAGGTGGTTATTCCTCAGTCTGTAGTGGTTGATGTTGTCGTCAACAACACAGACCCTACTTTGACCAACACAGATACATTTAATGATGGAGAACCAACCATCGCTATCAATCCCCAAAACACCAATGAAATTGTCATTTCGGCATTTTCGGGCAGTTGGGGAGCCAACTCCCCTATCTGGCATTCTTTAGATGGCGGCTTAACGTGGACAAAACAGTTCAGCGTTCCTGTGCCTCCCGGTGATGCTTCTGCTGCCGGTTGCCCTTGCGACCAGGCATTTGATTTTGGACGCGGGAATCAATTAGCCGGAACATTTTTGACCGCCGACGTTTTTAGCGGCATCACCACCAACCCTGCCAACGCCGGCTCTTGGAACTGGTTGCTCAACATGGGCGTGGCGCAGCGAACGAACTCCGCAGGCATAGGCAATGTAGATCAGCCTTGGCTACTGTATAACCGAGATACGGCGATTGCAGCGCAAGATAATGTCTATGTTGCATATGACGATTTCAGCGTCAATCCGGTAGGTATGCGCGTCGCTGTTTCGTTAGGCGTGAACCCGCCGAATTTTACCAGAGACAATACTACAGGTCAGAGCGGCGGCGGTATCAATCCGGGTCATCGGATGGCGGTTGACCCGCGCAACGGCTGGGTCTATAGCTTATTCCAACAATCCCCAAGTAACGCAGCGGGCGGACAGAACATCAACTATAGACTCAATCGTTCGACGGATGGCGGACAAACCTGGACATTAAACGGCAGCGGCAACGGCGTCACCATAGCAAGCGCCGTAAGCACGCAGGCTGCTTTCAACTCGACCAATGATATGATGGGCAACTGCGTCACGAACCCGTCGAAGTTTGGCACCGTCAACGCTCTACTCGGAGGGGTTGACCACGCTGCTGTAAACCCGAATAACGGCGACGTTTATTACGTCTATGGCAATCGTGACGGCGGCACAGGTAATAATCGCCTGGCGATTCGACGACTCACCGACAATGGCATGGGCGGGTTGACGATTGGCGGAGAGGTCTTTATCACAGGACAAGTGCAAGCCGCCTTGCCATCGGTTGCTGTAACAGCCAATGGGACGATTGGTGTACTGTATACGCAATATGATGGAATGTCAGGCGGCGGCATTCCTATGTTTTCGGTACATTTTGTTATCAGCACGGACAATGGCGCGACCTTCCCTACAGATATAGTCTTAGAGAATTTTCTCTCATCGGCAACTGATAACGGCGGTTGCAGGCAAAGAGTTCTTGGTGATTACCAACAAGTCAAAGCAGTAGGCAATACTTTCTATGGAACCTTCACAGGAAATGGAGTTCCTTTCGGCAGACCTTTTGCCAATCACGACCCTATATTCTTTCGGGTCCCGCTTGTCTGTGAAATCACTTGCCCCGCAAATATCACCAGATCGAATGATCCAAATCAGTGCGGCGCCGTAGTAAATTATCCGGCTCCTACAACTCTCAGTTGTGGCACTGTGACTTGTAACCCCGCATCAGGGTCTTTCTTTCCCGTAGGCGTGACAACAGTCACCTGCTCAACAGAGGCTGGACCAAGCTGTAACTTCACCATCACTGTGAATGACACGCAACCGCCGACCATCACTTGCCCTGCGAATATAATCAGACCAACCGATCCCGGTTTGTGTTCGGCGGTTGTCACCTACCCGACTCCAACTGTGAGTGATAATTGTCCGAATGTCGGTGCGCCAAACTGCGCGCCGCCCTCTGGCTCTATATTCCCGAAAGGTGTGACAACGGTGAACTGTTCGGTGGCTGATGCTTCCGGCAACACGGCTAACTGTAGCTTCATCATTACGGTGAATGATACAGAACCACCTGTAATCAATTGTCCAAATAATATTATCGCTGTGACTGCAAACCCGGGAGATATTTGTGTCCCTGTCAGCTTTATCGTCACTGCAATGGACAATTGTCCGGGAGTAACATTTGTCTGTGTCAACGATGCCAACCCTGCCCAAATCATTACCTCAGGGTTCTGCTTCCCGACGGTTCCGTCTTGCACGAAAGTTAGATGTACGGCAACAGATACCTCAGGCAACACATCCGTCTGTACATTTACGGTGTGTGTGTTTGATGTCAGGCTGCAAGATGACAACAATTCTTTGAATGAAGTGCTGTTTAATTCGTTCACAGGAGATTATGTTTTCTGCTGTAACGGCATAACCAATTGTGGAAAAGGCGTTGTCAGTAAGAAAGGTCAAACCTACAATCTAACTCATACTACGTCTGCCCTTAGAATATTGGCTTATTTAGATAACAATCTAAAAAGAGGCAACGCCTCCAGGCAACTGCCTCCAAGCACTCAGGTATGCTCGATACAAGACAGGGACATAACTAATGATACGCTGACTTGTAATGGGGCTTGCGTTTTTCCTTGAGTAAGCAATCGCCTTGCTTTCACTCGTTGAATCGTAATGGATAGAAAACAAGAGAGAGCGATCCTTGGAATCATCGCAAGGGTCGCTCTCTCTTGTTGACTACATTGGAAATTAAATATTTTGAGGTTTAGAAAATTGAAAGAACTCGAGTAGGGGCAGCCCTCGTGGCTGCCCGGATTTTGCGAAGCAAAATGCTGGTTCATCGCTTGCGGCGATCCGGGCAGGGACAAGCCCAGCCCCTACTTAAAACATCAACAAACTTACTTTCCAGTGTATTGACCAGGATTTGTGAATTACATAGAAGATTTTAATGCTTCAAGGTATTTCAAGCCTGAGCCAGTGTTGAAAATCACAACCCGCTCATCTTTACTAATCTCTCCGCTTGCAATCATTCGCTTTAACGCAGGCAAACAGGCACCGCCTTCCGGAGCGACGAAGATGCCTTCTGCCGAAGAAATCTCTTTTACTGCCGCAAGCAATTCTTCATCGCTAATTGCAAAAGCATTGCCGCCACTTTTGCGAAGAATGTCGAGCATAATAAAATCACCTACGGCTTTCGGAACGCGCAAACCCGCAGCGACTGTGTGAGCGTCTTGAATCTCAACGCCTACGCTTGCACCTGACGCGAAGGCTTTGGCGATGGGCGCACATCCTGCTGCTTGAACGCTGATCATTCGCGGACGCTGGCTGCCAATCCATCCCATCGTTTCCATTTCGTCAAAAGCTTTCCACATTCCGATTAGCCCCGTGCCGCCACCTGTCGGATAAAGAATTACCTCAGGCAATTGCCAATTGAATTGTTCTGCCAGTTCATACCCCATCGTCTTTTTACCTTCGAGGCGATAAGGCTCTTTGAGCGTCGAAACATCGAACCAGCCCTCTGCGATTTTGCGCTCTGCGACAATTTTTCCGCAATCGGTAATCAAACCGTCTATGAGGGTGACGTGCGCGCCCATCTGCTGGCATTCGATGATATTTGCCGCAGGAGTATCTTTCGGCATGAAGATGAATGCCGGAAGTCCTGCTTTCGCTGCGTAAGCAGCAAGCGCGCCGGCAGCGTTACCGGCCGAAGGCACGGCTAATTTTTTAGCGCCCAGTTCTTTCGCCATTGAAACCGCGACAGCCATTCCACGAGCTTTGAAGGATGCAGTAGGATTGAGCGATTCATCCTTGATGAAGAGGTTATTTAAACCCAATCGAGTGCCTAAATTTTCAGCTTTAATTAGCGGCGTCATTCCTTCGCCTAAACAGATGCGATTCGCTTCATCGTCAACAGGAAGCACTTCACGATAGCGCCAGAGGGTTTTCTCGCGCGTCGCCAAAGCTTCTTTGGTCAATGTCTGTTTTGCTGCATCGAGATCGTAAGCGGTTAATAAAGGCTTGCCGCATTCACAAAGATTCAATAGTCTGCGGGCTTCGTACTCTTTCCCACAGGAAGAACAGTACAGGTGCGTTACGTTCATTATGGTACCTCTTGTTGATTTTGAAAGGTTGAGCAGTATAAGCCCTATCGTTCAATGCGAGCAACTTGAACCGCAAGTTTGCCTGCTGTAGTAGCCAAACACATTCCAAAATATGTAGTAAAAGGTCAGATACGTTCTGTATAAGAAAACAGGATAGCCTATGAAAAACAAAACAGCCCTCGCGCGAATCCTTTTGGTGTTTTGCTGGCGATTATGTTCATCCTGCCAATGTGGTTTACTGCAACGTTCGACGCGCAAACCGACAAGCGATTGCTTTAGAGAGTACAGGTCAACAGGCGCTACATGCTTTCCTGATTTTTTGTTTGACTCTTGAGACTCTATTTTGTACGCTTGCTTGTACGTTATTTTATACAATGTTTGTAAGGGGAATTGCTATGCAGAGAGTTGTTTTAGATCAGGATGTAAAACCAATTTCGGAATTTCGTGCCAATGCCGCCTCGCTGGTTCAGCAAGTGCAACGCACCAAGCGACCTCTGGTAATTACTCAACAGGGCAGAAGCGCCGCTGTTTTGCTTGATGTTTCAGAATACGAAAAGCTGCTGGCGAAGCTTGAACTTCTGCAAGATATTCAGACTGCTGAAAACCAGATAGATAAGGGACAGGCCATCTCTCATACTACTGCGCGCAAGAAAGCCTTGGAGAGATTTCGCAAATGAAAATAGTCTGGTCTCCACTGGCGCTCGAACCAGTCAACGAGATAGCCGACTACATTGCCGAAAACAGCCTGGAAGCGGCAAAAGTCTGGTTAATAGATATTTTCGGCGTTGCGGAGAGATTAGAAAATTTTCCTGAATCGGGCAGAGTTGTACCCGAAGTGAAGCGCCCGAATATTCGTGAGGTTATCTTCAAGAATTATCGTATTGTTTATCGCCTGGAGCGCAAACAGGTCTCCATTTTAACAGTTCGACACAGTAAACAACGACTGCCACTAAAAGAGATTTAACCGGTTCGCGTACTTTGAATACAAGCCAGCCTTTACACTCTTGAGCGAGCAACTTGTCTGGGCGGTTGTGGCGATGATAGAGTCTCTGCATTCTTAAGTTTGAAAGGAAGAAAATATGGCAAACAGAAAAGCAATCCTGGAAACCACCAAAGGCACAATTACGATTGAGCTTTACGAAGACAAAACGCCAATTACGGCAGGCAATTTTATTGATTTGATCGAGAAAAAGTTTTATGACGGGCTTTCATTTCATCGTTTTGAACCGGGCTTTGTCATTCAAGGCGGCGACCCCAGAGGCAATGGAACGGGCGGCTATGTTGACCCGCAAACCGGCAGCGAACGAAGAATAAAACTGGAAGTCTCTCGCGAACTCAAACACGGCGACGCGGGCGGGGTTGCGATGGCGCGTTCAACGAACCCTGACAGCGCCTCAAGCCAGTTTTATATTACACTTGGACCTGCTGCCTTTCTGGATATGAATTACGCGGTATTCGGTCGCGTCATTGATGGACTGGACGCTGTTCAACAACTTCGCGTCGGCGACAAAATGACTCGCGTGACGATTTCCGAATAGCTCGTTCACCCTAAAAAAATGAAAGCCGGAGATTGAGATATTTTTTCGTATTTTTTATCTCCGGCTTAGTTTTAATTCTGATCATCCCGGGTCAATTTTTAATATTCCCTGAGACATTTTACTTATCCTTCTCCGTTGAAAAGGACAGCTTGTTGAAATGTTCATTACAATTGAGGATGGAAAGTGATTTCTGCTTTCGGTTTTTTCATTGCCTTGTTATTATCAGCGATTGCTAGCAATCTTTCATGGGTCTAAAGGGGTGAAGAATTAAATCCTCACACAACAACTGTAGCGGTAGGTGAAAAACGATTTTTCCTACCATATCGAATAGTATTATGAAATTTTCCTTATCCGAAATGTTTACTGAAGACCTTGCCGTTGATTTGGGGACGGTACATACCTTTATTTATGGGCGTGGGCGCGGCATGGTAGTCAACGAACCTTCGCTGGTAGCCATTGATCGGATTACCTCGGAAGTCATCGCTGTGGGCAACGAGGCTTTGGAGATGTTAGGGCGTTCTCCTGAAGATGTAGAAGTCGCCTATCCTATGCGTGAAGGTGTCGTCGCTGATTCAGAACTGGCGCAAAAAATGCTGGCGAAGTTTTTACGTAAAGCTCGTGGTGGTCGCCCCAGACTTTCACGACGGCTCATCATGAATGTGCCCTCAGGGATCACTTCGGTAGAGAGATTCGCCATTCTCGAAGTCGTCAAAGGCATAGGCGTGAACCGCGTTTATCTGGTGGATGAAGGGTTGGTGGCGGCCATCGGAGCGAAACTCTCCGTGGATGAAATGCAAGCCTCTATGGTTGTGGACATCGGCGGAGGCAAAACATCTATTGCGGTTGTCGCCAACGCAGGCATTGTGGAATCCTCTACCCTCAGACTGGGCGGTTTGGACATGGATCATGCCATTATCGAATACATCAAACAGCATCGCAGAGTTTTAATCGGAGAGCGAACGGCTGAACGATTGAAGACAGTTTTGGGGTCGGCTACACCGCCTGTCGAAGAGCACAAGAGCGTTGTCAAAGGACAAAACATTAGCGAAGGGGGCCCAGAAGTTATAGAGGTCGGTTCGACCGAGATTCACTTGGCGATTGACACGCAAATCAAACAAATTGTTGAAGCGATTCGCAATGTATTGGAAAGCATTCCTCCGGAAGTTGCCGGTGATATTCACGATTGTGGCATCGTCATAACCGGCGGTATGGCATTGCTTGCCGGGATGGATGCGCGCATCAGTCAAGCCACTAAGTTGCACGTTACCATTGCGGAAAGTCCCAGGCAGTCTGTCGGACGTGGTTTGATTTTATTATACGAAAATCCTCTGTTGCTTAGACGTGTGGCTCGTAATATAGAACTCACCTAGGCAGAAGAAATTTATCACATACCGGTTTGATAAAGAGCGAATCACTTCATAGTGCGACAGATATTCGATGAATGCGCACCAATAGATTGGCTCTTTTTTCTATTTTCAAACATAACATTATTATTTAACTACCTCTCAATCTCATTCCAACGGTTCAGGAACATGAATCGTTTTCAAAAAAAATTAGAGGCGAAAGTTATTCTTCAAAAATCGTTCTCGATTTTTAACCAGGGTTCTTGACAATTCCGCGAAACCAAACTACATTGCCTGTGCTTCTCTAGCAGTACCTATCTCAAGAGTAGCGATCCAACATAGGTTCTCGGTTAACGATCCATCTCGGGTAATCGGTTAACGCTCCACATTAATTGTTTCAGGCTCAGTTACAACTCTTAACAAATAGCCGTGTTTTCCTCACAGGAAAAAAGTAATTTTGCTCTCAGAGCAAAAGTTGTTCACCCATGTCAACTTAGGAGGATACCCGCAAATGAGATACCTAAAAATGTATGTTTTAACCATGTTTATTGCGGTATTTGTCATGTCTGCAGTCTTGACAAACTCCGTACAAAGCCAGAGCGCCCAAGAAGCGCCAACCGTACCGCTCGACCAGGTTATCACCGATGATAACATCTTTCTGCTGTTCAACGGATTTGGTAATCTCGGTGCTGTCGTCAATGAAGAAACGAACCCCCCAGTACCCTTGCGCTCGTTCCGCGATAATATCTTTATCTTCGCGGAGCAGGAAACTGTAGAAGATGGACTGGGGCCAGTCTACAACTCTCGTGGTTGTGCCGACTGTCACGATACCACTGTTGTCGGCGGGCGTAGCCAGATTGCTGAGCTCAGAGCAGGGCGTACCGTAAACGGAGTGTTTACGGCTCAAGATCCAGAAGGGTCGCTCATCAACCAGCGCGCCATCAGCGGCGCAATTGCCGAGCGCGTAGCCGCCAATTCGACCAATAGAGGGTTGCGCATGACGATCAATACAATCGGTGATGGTTTTATTGAGTGTATCAATAGCAATGACATCGTTGCTAACGTGAATAATCAACCGGCAGCCCAAAGAGGCACGACTGTTCAGGTTCCGGTTATTGAAGGGGGAGGAGCTAGTCGCACGGGTCGCTTCGGTTGGAAGGCCCAGCACGCCAGCCTCGTATCATTCTCCGGTGATGCCTACCTCAACGAAATGGGCATCACCAATCCCTTTGATGGGCGCAATGGATTAGTGGAAAACACCTCCAACGGCAATTCAGTCGTCCAATTTGATGTTGTTGCTGACCCGGAAGATGATGGTCTGGATGTCGAAGCCTTCGCCCAATTCATGCGACAAACGAATGCTCCTGGGCGCGGTCCCCAAAATTCCACTACCACAGCTGGCTCAAATCTGTTCAATCAAATCGGCTGTGCTGTTTGCCACACCCGTACTTTCACGACTCTTTCTGCCGGCACGACAATTAACAATGGCACCTTCACTGTACCGCCAGAGCTGGGCAGCGAGATCATCCACCCATTCAGCGATTTCGCGCTGCATGACATCGGCACAGGCGATGGCATACCTGGACCGACGGGTACGAATAATTCATTTCGCACGATTCCGCTGTGGGGACTTCGTATTGCTCCCAGTATGTTTATGCATGATGGCCTCTCGTTCACCCTTAACGACGCGATTCAGCGTCATGGCGGTCAAGGAACTGCTTCTAGAAATGCCTTCAATGCATTGACTACGACACAGAAGAATCAAGTTATCGCGTTCCTCAATTCGCTATGATGGAGTATCTGCAAACCCCATCATAGCTATTTTTCTGAGGCTCATTGGGCGACCCCCTATGAGCCTCAAATTTCAGGATGAGGGAGGTGTAAAAATGTTAAACAGGGAACCAGGCAAAGTCATTTTATGGTTATTCATTGCCGTAGTAGTAGGCGCTCTTTTTGGATGCGCGCAACCACCGTCGGAGCCGCTTAGCGAAAAGAAGGAAGAGCCTGTTATGCCTTCACTACCGCCTCAAGTTATTCAAACGCTTGACCCGAAGCACATGCCCAATCTGCCGCCGCCGAAGCCCGCAGAGATCAAAGACGTGGTCGAGCGTGTCTTTCAGAATGCCGCCGTAGTTGATATGACCCACAATCCGTATTTTCTTGTGGGAGATTTTAACGGCGATTATTCGCAAGACATCACGGTAATTATTAAGCCAGGCGAGGGGAAACTGTCTGAGATGAATCCAGAATACCCATCCTGGATGCTGAAGGATCCTTTTAATCCCAACTTGCCGCCTCAGCTAAGGCAAGAGCCGCTTCAGGTAGAAGTGAAGGATGTGCTGCTGGCGGTGATCCATGGGTACGGTCCGAATGGTTGGCGCAACCCGGAGGCAACACAGACCTATCTACTTAAAAATGCTTTGGGTAGCGGTATAGATAGACAACCAATGAACAGTACCTTGACGAAAATGAGAGGAAAAAAAATCCCAAAGCTATACGGGGATACGATTACTCAGGTAATAGAAGGCACACGAGGTTTTCTCTATTACACGGGCGCGGGCTATGCCTGGTTCGATCCGAAAACATTCAAACCTGAAACCGAGAGGCGGATGATTCATAAGACCGTAGCATCTCAAAATTAGGGTTGCACACAAAATATATCGTGTAAACCCATTTGCTCAAAAACGTGGTTGGCAATAATATGATGTCGCAATCAGGAAAAGAATTTTGAGAGAGGTGAAGGCATGTAAAGATCTGCCATTTTTGAGATGTGATGTGAAAAGACAAACGATGCATGGCAAGCATGGACGTCTTTACTCTATGGACGCCAATTATGTCTGACATCCACTCGAAATCCAGGCAGATTTTTTGTTAGGCTATGAAAGAAGAAAAACTGGAAGCCTTTTTCTGCAAAGCTGCCAACAACCGTCAGTGCTATGAAGTCTATCAAGCCACTGCCGACTTCATCTATGAAGCAGCCAAAATACTAAAGGAAAAATATGGCTTTTCGGAGCCAAAACGCCCGATTGTTGGGGTTGACGAAGTACTGACAGAGGTCTCAAAAGATGGCTTGAAGCTATTGTTGGGGTGGGATATTTGGTCGGGCTTTTATGTGATGGCAGACTCCGAAGAGGCAGACGCAATGGTCAATGAATTCGGGACTTATTTGGATTCGGTCATTCACCAACCTGAATTTAATCTTTACATCCACATCTGGTGAAAGCGAATCAGCTTCCCTACATTTGAGCTTTATCCCCTTGTATTTTCATCTCGGAATCAGGCAATAAAAAAGGCGCAAAGCCTGCAGACCTTGCGCCAACTCATCAAAAAAATTGTTTGATGGATTCAGGATTTTTTGATTTCGCCGGCAGGCTTAGCTTCGACGGTTATCTGATTATCCACACTCTTTACGCAAGGAATGCGCTTGGTTTGTGCAGTTGCCAACCCTTTGTTTGTGGCCTTCTTTACAGTTCCTGTTAGCGTAACTTTGCCGTCCTTTGCTGTAGCGCTGATCGTGTATTCTTTTAGCGAAGGGGTTTTGGAAAGTTTGTCTTTGACGGTTGCCGTGAGCGTTGCGTCATCAACTTTTGAACAATCAACCGACGGTTTCGGTTTGGCCGGCTGTTTTTTCGCAGCCGGTGCAGTTGTTTCTTGAAATGCAAAAGCGTTGCCTGCGAAAAGGATAGAAAAAACTACCAAAATCACGATTCGTTTCATCTTTGTTTCTCCTCTATTTTTAAATTTAATGTGAGAATTCACGCGCTAAAATACCGCGTATCTTCTCCTAATAGGGATAGACGGAAGCTGTTGCAGGAGCAGTACAGAAACAAAAATATTTAGAAAAAGTAAATAATTTTTTCAAGAAAAATTAATAAAACCAGAGGTTGCAAACCTACTTGCATAGCTGAAGATGGTAGCACGGTTGACGTTGTTGAAAATGGTGGCGGCAACATCGGCATTCTCGTTTGGCACTCCCCAGCCAATGCCACAGAGGAGTTTACTGGCGTGGCTGTGCACTTCAAAATTGTGGAAATATAACTGCGTGAGATGCAGCCTAGAAAAGCCACATCTCCGGGCGGAAGGCTTGCCAGACTTTTTCCGCGATGATTAAACCGACAAATTGACGACCGAAGCTAATACGCGCAAAGCCTGTCATTCCGGGTCGCAACATCTCTTCTGTGTTTTCGACTAACACTTCTACCGGATAGGTTCGCTGTCCGTATTGATTGGTAGTTGGTTCGGCATTGATCTTCGACACGCGCCCTGTGAAGGTTTTGCCTGGAATGGTTTTTAATTTGAAACGCACGCCGCTGTCTAATCTGACGTTGCTGATTTCGCGTTCGCTCACCTCTATCTTGAGCAAGAATTTTTCTAACTCACCGATGCGACAAATCTCTTGCCCCATGGTGTAATGGCTGCCGATTTGTTTGCGCAGGTCTTCGCCTAAAATCACGCCGCTGCGAGGCGCAGTGACAATCATCCCGTCATATTCGCGCTGCAAAATTACCTGTCTCTGTCTTAACGATTCCAGTTGTTGACGGTTGGCGTGGAGTTCGGCAATCAACGCTTCAAAATTAGAGCGGGCGGCGCGAGATTCGGTCTCCGCTACCAGCGAATTGGTTTCTGTGCTGCTGGTCAAACGGCGATGGTCAACAATAGCGGCTTCGAGGCGGGCTTTTGCCGCTTGTATTTCTTTCTCGCTGATTCGCATAGCCGCAACCGCCCGGTCATAAACCTGCGCGCCTACGAGTTGTTGCTCATAGAGCTTTTTGTAGCGCTCTACTTCGCGGCGATTATGTTCAAGCTCTGTCTGCTTCAACTCAATTTCCGATTGCAGAATCGCCAGGGAAGCAGGGAGAGCACTCTGTTGAGTCGAATCACTTTTTTCGGTGGCAGTTTTAATTTGCGATGACTCGTTTTTTAATTCAGATAAAATTCGCTTGCGCTCAGTCTCTTTGAATCCTGTCGAAAGCATCACTTCGCTTCGGACGCGAAGCTCGTCTTCGATGCGCGAAGTGTTGATGCCAAGCCGTTGAATCTCTGCGTTGATTTGCGCCAGCCTGTCTTCCAAATCGGGATTGGATAAGCGGGCAATCTTTGTCCCTTCTGCCACCGCATCGCCGGGTCGAACGAAGAGTTCTGCCATAACCGCGTTGATATTGGCGCGGGCTACACTCTCGCGTCCCGGTGGAAGCTGCAAAGCGCAATCACTGCTCGAAGACGCTTCCCAAGGCGTAATCAAAGCCGCGACAACTAACAAGGCGAAGGCGCCTTTCAAAATCAGGCTACGGCGCGGCGAGATTTTTTTTGCAGAAACGTTTTGTCCAACTGGCGATTTTTCTTCGTTCGTTTGCAGAACTGGTTGAGTTGACATGGATGTAACTCCTTTTGAAGATTCTTGTTTGAAAGCGAAACTGGTGTGGCAGATTTTTCGCAGAATCGGTTTCCACCATTTTTGAGTAAGCAGCGCAAAAAGGGCTATCGTTAAGAGCGCGCCGATAACCCCAAATCCATCCATCAGCCAATCGCCTGCCCAAATGACCAATGCGAAAATTAACAACACGGAATAGATGATTGAGCCAAGCCAATACCATATATACAACTTTGGTCTATCGGTTTTGACTTCGGGAGAGGTTTTATTGCCAAGCAGTTTCGAAAATAAAGAGAGGACATATTGGCTCGATTTGTTTTGCAGATTTTGAACCCCTAGAAATTGCGAAAGCGCATAATAGCCATCAAGTTTGATTAAGGGATTACAATTGACTAAGACGTTAAAAGTGCCACCAAGAAAAACCAAAAACATGAAATCGGCGAGGGCAGTGAAGGGAGTTGCAACAAGCCAAATCAGAGCGCCAGCCGCGCTGACCAGAAGTTGCCAATAAATACCTGCGGCTATGACCCACATTCGTTCGCGCTTGCGACCTAGACGATAGATGTCCGAGACATTGCAGTAAAAGCCTGGCATTACATAAAAGATCATCAACACGCCCATCTCTTTGACTTCGCCGCCGAAATGTTTGCAAGCCAGTCCGTGAGCGAATTCATGCAGCGCGGTTATCGTTAAGGTGAAAAGTAGAATGATGCCAAGTCCATAAACCGAATAGGTATAGGAGACATAATGGCTAAATTCATCGGCTCTGATTAACAGACTCAAGACTATGAAGCCCATCAGGATTGCCGACCCGATGATAAATTGACTGGTAAATACCCAGCCGAATTTTCCATCAAGCCAAGTCAAAAAATTGTCAGGGTTGAACAGACGGAATGTCGGGTAAAGACCCTTCTCAGGTTTGACGGATGTTAGCTGAAGGTCACCGCCTTGAGCTAGCAAACCGAGCGAATCGAGTTTAGTAAGAAATTTAGTTAAAACCGGAAGCGGAACTTTCGGAGCGTTGCCATTGATTCCGCCGTTTGAAATATCCGAGAGATATTGCGAGCCGTCAATTTGTTGGAAGACTCTGTACTCAGGCGGTTTTAAGAGAAAATATCGGGAAGTGCGTTGGTTACGGATGACGTAACGAGTGATGTCCGACTCGACTTGTTCTGTGACATCCACTTCGTCGCCAATGCGTGGAGGGTATATGCAGTATCGCGAATCTGTTTTTTCGTCTTTTTGCATAACCCAATACCTTGAATCAAAAAGTGGCTCGGAATTGATTTATCAGAATATGAGTGCTTCCTTGCGGAGTGCGCGGAGTTAGTAAAGCTTGATTGAGATCATTGAGTAAACGCGAAAAGGGTGCAGCGTTTTAAGCGTTTACTCTTCTTGAAATTGTTCGCGAATATCAGGAAGAATCAACGCTCTTGCTGCACCCTTTGAAATCTGTAAAGCCTTAGTTTGTTAGCAGGCGTCCAGGTGCGATTACTTCTTCCATCTCTTCGATTTCCATTACTTCCAATATTTCTTCGTAGGTTCTTTCGTTTGTCATTTTTTGCTCCATTTATTTTGTTTGCGGTAATCGCAATTGAGTAAACATGAAAAGGGTGGAACGTCATAAGCTTTGACTCTTCTGAAATTGTTCGCGAATTCCAAGAAGATCTAAAGCTCTCGCTACATCCTCTGAAATCAGTTGAGCCTTAGTCATTCAACATAATTCCAGGTGCGACTACATCTTCCATCTCTTCGATTTCCATCACTTCCAATGCTTCTTCGTTAGTTCTTTCGTTTGTCATTTTTATGCTCCCTTATTTTTTGCTGTTATAGCGGTTGAGTAAATGCACAATGGATGTAGCGTTTTAAGCGTTTACTCTTCTTGAAATTGTTCGCGAATATCAGGAAGAATCAACGCTCTTGCTGTACCCTTTGAAATCTGTAAAGCCCTAGTTTGTCTTGATAACTCCGGGGGCGATAACTTCTTCCATCTCTTCGATTTCCATAATTTCTAATACTTCATCGTTGGTTCTTTCGTTAATCATTTTTTTATGCTCCATATTTTTTGCGGTTATAGCTTAGGAAAAGCGACACAATTTTTACGGTTAATAGCTTTGGCTTTTTCACCGCTAACGTGTTCACGCTTGAATATAGAGCAAGGTTTGTGCCACGCGAAAATGTAAAAAATTGTAAAATATACTTCTATGAAATCAATAACTTAGGGATTTTACAAAAATCTGTTCGATTTGAAAAATATGTGTAGTAGCTACTCATTTACAAACAGGTTGATTCGTAAGTGCTGAAATAAATAATTTTGAACGCTTTGTGTAGCAACTATACAAGCGTGTAGCAACTACACATAGATCTTGATGAAAAGTGGTGACTAAAAAGTAAGATATGCGGAAGGCATTAGGTTTTTAAGTAGATTCGTTTGTCTAACCATATTTTGCATCATCCAGGTGCTTCAGTATTCGCTAGTCCCATGCGTTGTAGTAAGCTCTTGAATCTTGGGTCATCTCGTAGGCTGTCGAACATCGGATCAACTTTCAGCACGGCCATAGTGGCAAAGTGCTCTTCATACGCCTTTTCGAGCCACGTGAATGCCTGATCCTTTTCGTCAAGCGCTGTATAAATCAAGGCTATGAAATAGGGTTCCACATATTCTTGCTGTGATAGTTCTAACAATTCATCCAGCATCTTCTGCGCTTCATCTTGCCAGTTCTTTGCCAGTCGATTCCCCTTTCGACGCTCTGCTGCTTGTTCCTCAGCACCTCCCCACGCCAATTTGATGTAAGCAAGTTTAAAGTATGGATGTAGCACTAGTGTATCAATATTAGAAAGGCCGTAAAATCATCGAGAAAGACTTACCAAGGGCTAAGATGTACGCGGGCTTCTCGTCGAACCGTGAGTAGTATTTGTTCAGCTTTGC
>JANMSG010000841.1:0-2730 GCA_031389065.1 Acidobacteriota bacterium
GCCATCAACCGCCCGTAGGTTTCGCGCCCGTAAGCTTCGCGCAAGTATAGATAGGTGCCGCCAGAACCAGGCATAGAGGCGCCGAGTTCGCTCCAAATCATGCCGTCTGGAATAGCTATTAAAATTGCAATGAACCAACCAATCATGGCTTGTGGTCCACCCATCGCCGACATCAATAGCGGAATGGTGATGAAAGGCCCTATGCCAATCATATTGGACATATTGAGCGCCGTCGCCTGCAACAACCCGAAGCGGCGAAGTAAGTGCGTGTCTTGTTTCATAGGTTTCAGGAAAGATGCGCCTTTTGGTTTACGCTGTGATTTGGTTTGCTGATGATAAAGCAATCTTTAGTGGGTTCGTTGAAAAGTCCTACGTTCAAAACGATCTCTTTGTAATACCAACCTTCTTCTTCGGTATAGCGACCATTGTAGGAGATTTGCCCCCACTCATTTTCTTGAAGAATAAAAGCTATTTTCGGGGTTTTATCTCGATAAGGCGCGCCAGCACAATCTTGATCGTATTGCCACACAACACTCAATGAATGATTTGCTTTTATCACTTTTACACAACCAAACTCTTTTGAATCGAAAGATTCGTAACATTCAATTTGCTCTGTAGGATTTTGAAATTTTTTCCATTCACTAAAATGTAGACGTTGCCCAAACAAAACATATTTCGATTTGTCAGCCTGATTGAGGGGAAGTTTAAGAACTTTTCCAATCTTATTTCTCTTAATTGAACCCGGCGCGCCACGAGATTTCTTAGACCATTCGATTTTGATTTCTTGTACAAGCACTATCAAATCATTTTTTATTTCTTGCTCTTTCATCACCTCACCTCAAACTCATAGATGTTCTCTGACAGACGCTTCCCCGTTTTGTCCAAGACTTCGGCGCGCAGTTCGTACCTGCCTGAGACTTCTGGCTTCCATTTCAAATCCTGCAACTTCTTTGAAGAATCTTCGGCAATCTCTACCTTCAAATCGCCGCTCGCGTCTGTCTTGCCCTGCGCGTCAACGATGCGCCACTTAACAGAAGCCCCCGGAATGTCATACCAATGGTCGTTGATAATCCACAATCCGCAGGTGAAATCATCACCAATCTTCCAGGTATCGCGGTCATATTCGAGACTCGGCAAGACCATCTGAAAACTGCGCTGCACAGTATAGAAACTTTTCGTAGGGCGGCGAAAGTAATCCATCGCCGCCATCGTCACAGAGGGCCAGAAATCTATGGCATGAAAATGCAGGATGCCGCCCGATTCATACTTGCGCCGCCGCATTCTTTCTATCGCCAGTTGATGAAGTCTTGCGACATAAGCTTGCGTCTGCGGAATGTACTCTTGCAGCGTCTTGCCGTCGGGTTTGCCCCAGGCGCGCATCGCTTCAAAAATTTGCAGCTTACGAAATATCCATTCCTCTTTGTGGTCTTCGATGGGCCAATGATTCGGCAAAAACTCTTTGAGCGTTTCATAATTCGGCAGAGCCGTCGCGCCCAACTCTGAAATAAACTTTTCTTCGCTCTTTGTGTATGCCCAAATTGTCCCGCCATACCAACCTTCGTAAATGTGACCGTCGCCGTAACGACCTGTCGAACGAACTACCGGGCGTTGTTCAACATCGAGCGCGGCAACTCTACCGGCAAGGTGCTTCGTTAAGACGCGGTAATTCTCTACGCTTTCTTCATCCGATGTTGCCCAAATAGCTATCGAAGGATGATTTTGCACGTAGCGAATGTGCGGGTCATAAAGCCGCGCCGCTTTCAAAGCGAAATCGGTATCTTCGGGATACCAGGCTTCCAGATAATCTTGCCAGACGAGTATGCCCAGTTCATCGCAGAGGTCATAAAATTCCGGGTTTTGAAAATGGCAATGCAGGCGAATCATGTTGACGTTCAGACTTTTTATCAAATTCAAATCGCGCTCGTATTTTTTACGATTCATCTCTGATAAAAAAAGCTCCAGATAGTAAGAGTTCGTGCCGCGTATGAACATCCGTCGCCCGTTGATGAAAAAATTCCAATCTACTTTTTCGATTTCACGTATGCCTACGGCTTGCGAGCGTTCGTCAGATATTTTGCCGTCCGTCTTGACGCGGGTCGTAAGCTGATAGAGATTTGGTTTGCCATGATCCCAAGTCCACCAGAGTTGCGGCTTGTCTAAATGAAAGCGAACTTTGATCGAGCGTGGGTTGTTGCTTTCAGTAAGCGCGACGATTGCCGCGAGTTGTTTATCATCCTCGAAATTGCGCGGCGCAAGCGTCAGTTCTACCTGCGTTGCTTCTGAAATTGCTGCTTGAGCATCGAGCGAGATTTCCACATCAACATCAGCGGAACCGTCTTTGTTAAGTGTTGGGCGAGTCGTGATGGAATCAAGAATCACCGCGCCAAAAGGTTTCAGCCGCACGCTTCGCGTGATGCCTAACGGGGTAATGTCGTCGGGCTTTTGATCCACTGCGCCGTAAGAACCTTTGATGGTATATGGTTTATGTCGCCAGTAATAATCAACAGGAGTCCAGACTCGCACCGTGAGTTGATTGACGCCCGTGAAATTCAATTGATCCGAAACCTCGAATTCATAAGGGTCAATGTAGCCTTCGTGTCTGCCTAGAAGTTTGCCGTTCAAATAAACGTCTGCGTAATAATCTGTGGCATCAAATTGCAAACGAATCCGCTTACCTTTCATTGCCAGCGGCGCGCGAAATTCACGGCGATACCACCATTCTTTAAAACT
>JANMSG010000881.1:0-2493 GCA_031389065.1 Acidobacteriota bacterium
CGTTTTCGATGGACCTGCAGCTTGAAGGCCAAGTGACGGGCAAGTTGAAGGCCACAGAGCAAGTGCGACTCAGCCTGGAAGATATGTCGATTGGCCTGACGTTCGATGGCACGCAGTGGCGGACGACGTCGGGGGTGCGCCAGCTTCACTCGCTGCGCATAGAGGGGGATGGCAGCGCGTCGGCCGACCTGACTGTCAGCCTGCTGCCGAAACTGGCCCTGCGTGTCTATGAGGTCGCAACCGCTCGGATGGTGCTGAAGCCCTTCCTCCTCGGTGAAGCCAGCGTGGTGGGCAAGGTGATCGCTTCAGTCAGTGATCAGGGGACCATCGGCGACTCCGAGGCCTGGCTTGACAAGGCGAGGCTGAGTTCCGGGGTCGAAGCGTATGCGATGGCCGACCTGAGCGTGTGGGATCGTCGTTTGGCAGCTTGGCCGACGCAAGCGAAGCCTGACGACTTGGCGACCTACGAGCATTTCACCATCGTAGAGAAGAAGTTGATTCTCGGCATACCGGAACTCAGCGTCAGTGTCAATCCAAGTGTCAGCCATCCAGATGACAGCCGGGCCGTGCTCTTCAGAGGTGCGGCAACTGACGTTGCCAACCCGTTCCGCAATTTCTTCGGACCGCCCGCGTACATCACTTTCGCCGAGTGGTCGGCGCCGAAAGTCGTCGCGCTCAACGATGCAGGGTATGCCATCGTGCCGTCGCCTTCGGACTCTCCGCCAGGAGACGTGTGGGTGCGTTTCCAGGACGCGGGTCGCTACACGGTACGACTGCGAGGTCACAGCAGCATGGGTTGGTGGGCATTCCAGAAGGCCGACGCGGCCTTCGATGTTGTCGATGCGAACGCCAATCGGATTCCCGACTATTGGGAGGCCCGCTACACGCTCACGGGTACCGGCTCCGCCGTTGCCGCGGCGGATCCCGACCAAGACGGCAGATCCAATCTGCAGGAATGGGAGGACGGAACCAATCCCTTGGTCGCCGATTCTGTCTTGATGATCGTTCAGGTGATCGACGACCAGGGGTTAGTCACGGGCGACATCTCCCAGTTTGGCCGGACCGATGACACTACGCCCACCCTGCGTGGAAAATTGGGTGCGCAGTTGCCAGCTGGAGCAAGCGTCACTGTCTCCGATGGAACAACCTTTCTTGGCATCGCCGCGGTTCAGGGGCTCGATTGGACCTTTACGCCCACAGCACCCCTTGCACGCGGCGCTCACTCACTTTCGGCGACGATCGTGCTTTCGGAACCTGCGTTGAGTGAACGGAGTGGACAGTTCGCGTTTGTGATTCAGGATGATCCTCGCTTGGCGCCAACAGGGATTCCGGGCGAGTGGTGTTATGAACGCGGGGCTTATGACCTGGACATTGCACGTGTCGTTTCGTGTAGCAGCGCCGGTGCCATAGCCCTTAGCGGGGCAGGAAAGCAGGACGGCATGCGGCAGGAGCAGTTTGACTACCGGCTCGTTGCTCGCGCCGGCGGCGGCTCTTACGACCGCACTGAGTGCGTGCACGACGCGCGTACGGGCCTTGTATGGGAAGGCAAGCTACCTGCAGGGTCCGGACTCCGCGGGGCAGACTTTACATTCACCAACTTTGGCGACGATCGAGACGGGGATTCAAGCGCATACGTGAGGTATGTCAACTCGATCGAACTCTGCGGCTTTCGTGATTGGCGTATGCCGACGGTTGGAGAACTCGTCAGCCTCTGGCACTTGGGTTTAGCCTATGACCAACCGGCCATCGCAAGCGATTGGTTCCCCCACATGCCATCGAACTCTTGCTGCTTTGCTTCTTCAGATTGGTATAGCACAGGGGCCGTGCAGGACGTGTGGTTCATGGGCGGTAGTACCTCTACGGGCACGAGGGCGCTGGAGCAACCTATCTCTGTTCGGCTGGTTCGATAGTCTGCTCTGGCCGGAGTTGTGTGAGGTGTGCGTAGCAGCTCAGCTGCCTGTGGGCGCGGGCGTTGTCGAGTTCCAAGATTTCGCGACTGCATGAGTCGAAGGAGGTTTCCGATGGACAAGCTGTTGCTCTCGAATCGCGAGGCCGCCGCTAGGCCACTTCCCGCTGGTATCCGGGCGGTGCGGAATCACCAAGTTGTCCGGTCGTTGGCGAAGACGCTCCTGCGGATCGCAATCAGTGCATCCGTGGCGTGTGCGCCGGCGTGGGCTGTAGACCGCTTCAAGATCAGCTCTGATGGGTTCGAGGTGACAGACACATTCACTGGATTGGTATGGCAACGCTGCGCTGTCGGTCAACTCTGGGACGGCACTACTTGCCTGGGGGACCCAACACGCATGACACATACCGCGGCCCTTGAGTACGCACGTGCCCATGGCGACTGGCGACTACCTAACGTAAAGGAGTTGAACTCGATCGTGGACCGTAAGCGATTCCCCGCCATCGATGCAATAGCGTTCCCAAACACACACACGCACCTTAACTATCCTTCTCAAAACTTCGAACCATACTTCTGGACTTCCACGC
>JANMSG010000902.1:0-9226 GCA_031389065.1 Acidobacteriota bacterium
TGTCGCCGGAAGCAAAGAGCTTCCCGAAAAGTCCTCACTTCGCTACTCCCCGAAGTTGAGTAAACAATGCCTTTGCCAAACCGATGCGCACAAATGCAAAAGATTTGGGTAATGACAAGTACTTCAGAGACGGGGATTCAAAGGCAACGTAGAGTCAAGAAAATTCAAAGATATAATAAATACTAAAGCGATCCCGGGGTTTCCAGGAGGCAGCTATTTAATAATGCGTTGCGAGGCTACTTTATCGAAAAGTGAAGCGAAGCTAGAAAATATCGTTTTGCGACTTGATGAAGATAGGAGATGGAGAGTTCTTGATTACTACACCCAACCGCAAGTCGAACAAAGCTTTGAGAAGGAACTTACTCAACTTAAAGCGGATAGCGCACTTGTCCTAGTGTCTCAGGACATAGATGCGTTTCCTCTTTGGTCACCAAACAGCGATTACTTGGTTATAAATCTTGCTGAAGAAACAGGCAACCGATGGTACAAAGTGAATTTGGCTGCTGTCACGTTGTTTGAATCAAAGTGGCGTGGCGGAAAAAAAATAGGCTTATTGTCGCCTTATTCATCATCTATATCTCTAGCAAGTAACGACGAAGTAAAAGATTGTGGAAAGGTATCGAAACTCAATCCAAGGGAAGTAAAGACAAGTTATGATGTAAAAATAGAGCTAAAATCCCTGAAAGATTCTTTGGGGACTTCTTTGATTATTACTGCAAAAGGTAAAAAATCTAAGACCCTTTGGACAACAGATTTAGAGAATTGTCATAGCTTGAGTCTCTCTCCTGACGAAAAGTATGTTGCCTTCATTGCTGAGCAAAACGGCGTCGTAGTAATGAAAATAGGTAGTGTACAATAGAGGCTCTAATAACAATTTTTTCGGAGGAACTACTTGAAGTTGCTGAGAGCCTCAGCGGGAAGACTCGAAAACTTGATGCGAATAATACTGTCGTTTGAATTCAATAGGTATTTTATGAGTACAAAAGTCGAAGCAACAATTGAAGATTTGTACCATATTTCGGAAAATGGCAAAGCCGAAATCATTGACGGAGAGTTGGTCTATATGAGTCCTACAGGATTTTTGCCAAACTACGCAGCGGGTGAAATCTTTGCCAGCCTCAGAGAATATGGTCGCCGTACAAAGAGCGGTTATGCGATGACCGACAATATAGGTTTTGCTGTTGATTTGCCAAATCGCAAATCCTTCAGCCCGGATGCTTCCTTTTACACAGGACAACCAACGGGAGGAAGTTTTCCGCAAGGCGCGCCTGTCTTTGCCGTTGAAGTGAGAAGCGAAAATGATTACGGCGCAAAAGCAGAGCAAAACATTTCAGATAAAATCAGAGACTATTTTGCAGCAGGCGCTCTGGTGGTCTGGGATGTAGATGTACTGAGAAAAGAATTGATACGCGTTTATCGTTTGGATGGTCTTGACCATCCCGAAATCTACGGCAGAGGCGAGATTGCAAATGCCGAGCTTGCGCTGCCAGGTTGGAGGATGCCGGTTGATGATTTGTTTCCCTAGTTGCTATTCTTTCAAACGATGAGAAAAAATTGAGATAAGTATCAATTGATGAACTTTTCGGGGGAGCTTCGCAGAGCGCGTGGCTGAGAGTCCCAGGCGGGAGACCCCAAAACCTGATACGGATAATGCCGTCGAAGGGAGAAAAGGAACACGCAAGCCGTTTCCGTTTCTTTTGAGACGGGCGGCTTTTTAATGTAGTGAACAGTGAACAGTGAACAGTGAATAGTGAAGGCACTTCCTGATTCATGAATAGAGTCAGAAACAAGTTCCACCACTATTCACTGTTCACTATTCACTATTCACTGAAAAGGTGAGGTAGAAAAATGAGCGACAATAAAACCAGTAATGGGAGCAATAACTTTCAATTTGCGAATTCGGAAAAAGTTTACGTCCAGGGTTCGCGCCCGGACCTTCGTGTTCCGTTTCGCGAGATTCGTTTGAATCCGACGCGCAGCGTCAACAACTCGATTGAAGAAAACGCGCCGGTTCGCGTTTATGATTCGAGCGGTCCGTACGGCGATCCCCATATCAAATGCAATTCGACGGACGGTCTTGCAGCCTTGCGTCGCGAATGGATCGTCGCACGCGGCGATGTTGAAGAATATGAAGGTCGCAAAGTTCTGCCTCAAGATGATGGCTACCTTACGGAAGGCGGGCGCGAATATGCTCAAAAAAATGAGCGCTTTGAAGCTTTTCCGGGTCTTCGCCGGATGCCGCTTCGCGCCAAAGCCGGTCGCGCCGTTACCCAGATGCACTATGCCAAACAAGGCATCATCACGCCTGAAATGGAGTTCATTGCCATACGCGAAAACTTGGGTCGCCAGGCGGCTTTTGAAGC
Source organism: Acidobacteriota bacterium (assembly GCA_031389065.1). Taxonomy (GTDB): domain Bacteria; phylum Acidobacteriota; class Blastocatellia; order UBA7656; family UBA7656; genus JACQDB01. The sequence continues at coordinate 2,364 of JANMSG010000902.1, forward strand.
GGCTGGAAATGGGGACCGCAGCAGTTTGAACTTCCAACACAAAGGCGAGCCTTTCGGCGCCAGCCTTCCAAAATTCGTGACGCCAGAATTTGTTCGCGACGAAGTTGCACGCGGTCGCGCCATTATCCCTGCCAACATCAACCATCCTGAAACCGAGCCGATGATTATTGGTCGCAACTTCCTTGTCAAGATCAACGCTAACATAGGCAATTCCGCCGTTGCTTCTTCCATCGAAGAAGAGGTAGAGAAGATGCGCTGGTCTATCAAGTGGGGCGGCGACACGGTGATGGATTTATCAACCGGCAAAAACATTCACGAAACCCGCGAGTGGATTATTCGCAACGCCCCTGTGCCGATTGGCACCGTGCCGATTTATCAAGCGCTCGAAAAAGTTGGTGGTAAAGCCGAAGAACTGACTTGGGAGTTGTACCGCGACACGCTGATTGAACAGGCAGAGCAAGGCGTTGATTACTTCACGATTCACGCGGGTGTTTTGTTGCGCTACATTCCGATGACGGCGAAACGCACGACGGGCATCGTTTCGCGCGGCGGCTCGATTATGGCGAAGTGGTGTTTGTCGCATCACCAGGAGAGTTTCCTTTACACGCATTTCCGAGAGATCTGCGAAATCATGCGCGCCTACGATGTGTCATTTAGTTTAGGCGATGGCTTGCGTCCCGGCTCCATTGCAGACGCCAACGATGAAGCGCAATTTGCTGAACTCGACACGCTCGGCGAGTTGACGAAGATTGCCTGGGAGATGGATTGCCAGACCATGATCGAAGGACCTGGGCATGTGCCTCTGCACTTAATCAAAGAGAATGTTGACAGGCAACTGGCGGTCTGTCACGAAGCGCCGTTTTATACTTTGGGACCGCTCGTCACAGACATAGCGCCAGGCTACGACCACATTACTTCGGCAATCGGCGCGGCAATGATTGGCTGGTTTGGCACGGCTATGCTCTGTTACGTCACCCCGAAAGAGCATCTGGGCTTGCCCAATAGAGAAGATGTGCGCGACGGCGTGATCGCTTACAAGATAGCCGCACACGCTGCCGACTTAGCCAAAGGTCATCCCGGCGCACAACTCCAAGACAACGCTTTATCGAAAGCGCGCTTTGAATTCCGTTGGGAAGACCAGTTCAACCTGGCTTTAGACCCTGAGCTTGCGATGGAGTATCACGACGAGACCTTGCCGCAGGAAGGCGCAAAGCTGGCGCATTTCTGCTCGATGTGCGGGCCCCATTTCTGCTCGATGAAGATCACCCAGGAGGTACGCGAATACGCCGCACAAAAAGAGTTGGACGAGAAAGCCGCTATTGATGCAGGCTTGCAGGAAAAGTCCGCGCAATTCGTGCAACTCGGCTCAGAGATTTACACCAAGGCTTGAGAGTGTTGCCTTTCCAAAGGACTCCGCGTAGGCTATTGAAAAAATCATTGCAGGTGAGAAAGTATGAAGTCTGCACAAAAAGCTTATGATGAAATCGTAGATAGATTTGCTAAAGGAACCTCATCGGCGGACATTTTAGCTTTTCGCCCTTCTCGGTCTGCTCAACAGCGAGTGCGCTATCTGTTGGCGCGGCAAAAGAGCGATGAAATCAATCAAGAGGAGTTGGCTGAATTAGATCGTTTTGGTGAGATTGAACACTTGATGCAATTGGTCAAAGCTCGTGCTCATCTTTATGCGAAAGGGAAGCGGTGAAGAAGAAATATGTTCCAGCGGCTTTGCGTAGGAAAATCCGGCAAAGAGCAAAGAACAAATGTGAATACTGTTTGCTTGCCGAAGAATACGCTTTTTTTGCTCACGAGCCGGATCATATCATCGCAGAGAAACACGGTGGCGAAACTGATGCTGATAACTTAGCTTTAGCCTGTTTCGATTGCAATCGTTTCAAAGGCTCTGACATTGCTTCCATTGACGCGAAGAGTAAAAAGTTGACACCGCTTTTCAACCCTCGCGCACAAATTTGGGGCGAGCACTTTAAAATTGAAGAAGGCAGAATAATACCCAGAACATCTGTCGGACGAGCCACAGAAAAATTATTGAAATTCAACCTTTCGGAACGTATTGAAGTACGCGAGACCTTATCTCGCGCCAGGCGCTATCCTTAGCATAAAGAATGGGCGAACGGATGAAGATTACCCAGGAGGTACGCGAATACGCTGCACAAAAAGAGTTGGACGAGAAAGCGGCAATTGACGCGGGCTTGCAGGAAAAGTCCGAACAATTCGTACAACTCGGCTCAGAGATTTACACCAAGGCTTGAATATATATTGTAAATTAACATTCGATTCGCGTAGTTCACTCGTTATAATTCAGTCGCTCGATGATTCGAAACGTCGAGCGACTTTTTCTATTCGCCATTTGTCCGCCGATCAAGTTTATGCTACTTTAACGCCTGTCATTCCGGGTCCTATTTTTATCAGGCTGATTCTGCCCTGATTACGCTTTCAATCTTTCAGCAATCATTCTCACTTGCGAGGAAAACTTTATATGGCATCCGACGCGGTAGGAATTTTCTACTCCTACTTTCACAAAGATGAAAAGTTGCGCGACAAATTACCGAACCATCTGAGCATCTTGAAACGGCAAGGCGCGAAGGCTCACTTTGAAGCACTCCGGCGATCTTTCGAGAATTCTTAGGCGACGAGCTTCCTAATACTAAAGTAGTGCGGCGCAATCTGGAATTGCCTGGCAAATAAGCAGACTGGGAAAGGAATGATCTAATGATGAGTTTTCGGTTTCATAACCAACGCGGGGAAGAAATCACAGTTACCGATCCTGTCGCATTCAAAGCCTTGGTTGACGCGGGGCAAATCAAAGCGGACACGCTGCTTTTTGATGAACAAACTTCCATTTGGAAACGGGCTGCGGAATATGACGCCTATCAGGAAATCATTAAGCTGCAAGTGAACCCTTATGCCGAGGCGCCGTCTTATGGCGCGCCCCTAACGTTTGCGCCACCGCATCAAGCGCCCATGTTCGATCCTTCTGCCTATGAGCCTGAGCCGGATAGGGGCTGGCTTATCGTCGTAGCAGCCGTTCTCTTGCTCATCGGAGCCACTATCACTCTCTACTCAATCATTACCTTTTCAGCCTCGTCTTATGAAGCAGGTTATCGCATGGGGCAGATGATAGCAGCTACGTTTTTTGCCGCGATCATCTCGTTGGTAATCTGGCTGGTGCCTCGTAAAAAGAGCATACCAGCGGGCTTGTGCATCTTTGCCGTAGGTTTTCTTTGCGCCGCTTTGCTCACCTCTGCCAATGCCTGGCGCCAGTACAGGTCAGACCAGGCCGCCGTTGAAAACATCGCATCCATGTTGACTGACATGCTCCAGAATCAAAATATAAAACCTCAAGACATCAGCGAGAAGAAATATGGCAAGAATGCTCCGATAATGAAAGTCTGCTACGAGTACTTTCAAGCAATGCAAAGCGATTTTATGAATATGACTCAGCAATTTGAGGAGATGGGCGTAGAGAATCTGCTGCAAAAAGAGACCTTGCAAGACTTGGCGCATATTGAAGAAGGGCAAAAGAGAGTGCAGGCGCTGCTTGAAATTGTTGACAAAACCGAAGCGCTGCAACGCCAGCGCGCCGATGAAGTCATCAGCAAAATCAATAGTGCTGACTTGCCTGAAAGGTCAAAGCGCGACTTCCTGAGCGGCTTTAACTCGACAAAGGAACAAGGGTTTCAACAGCTAGGCGAGTTCTTCACCATCGAAAGAGAGATTTTCGCCAAGATAGATGAAATGCTGAATTTCGTAAGAAGCGCCAAAGGAAGGTATTCATTCGTGGGCGAGAACTTAATCTTCAAATCCGACAAAGACGTTGAAACTTACAACCGCCATTTCGAAGAGCTTACTCAATTGGCGCAAAGAGAGACTGCCTGGCAGGAGAGCGCGCAGCGCCGAGGTCAGGAGCGCATAGACAAACTGCAAAAGAGATGAAAAGAAAAAAAGATAGATGTAAAATGCTCAGGCGAAGAAATAACAAATCTCAGCCATTCGCTTCCCAAACTCTCTAAATTCAAAGTACGCGGACTCCTTCAATGAAGCCGTCTGCTGATGTTCTTTGAATAAATAATCCGACAACTTATGCTTTGGCAAAAATCATTGTTTTCACAGTTACCTTGAAAAAGGTTATACGATCAATTTTTCAAAGGACATTGGCTGACAAAGATGTCACTTCACTGCATCTGTGCGAATCATGCGAACGCCGTAAACTCCGGCGGTCTCATTGCCGCCCGTAGCTTGAAAGCGCACAGTCACTTTCTGTTTGCCCTTCACAAGGTCTGCGGGAATCGCTACCTCGACGTCGAAGAAGCCTCTGGAAGGGGTGCCTGGGCGGTGCCGGTCAATCCTTTGCTCTGCGACGCGCACTCCGTCCACTAAAATCTCGAACGTCCGGTTTGCCCGCTCCTCATTGTGATAGGTCGCAATCAGCGTCATCGCCTGTGTCGAATCAACAGGCAAGTCAAAGGAGAACCACTTCTTCGCGCTACGCCCTCGTCGTTCGCCTATGCGAACCGGCGCAGTCTCTTCGCCCTGCTGGTTAAAATCCCTTTCCGGCTGCATCTCGCCCGGCTGTACAAAGCCTAGGGTGGCGGCTTCCTGCTTGCGTTGCCGTTCGTGTTGGGCGGCAACTTCGGCAGCTTTCTTCTCCCATTCGGCGGGCGTAAACAGGTCAAAGTACACAGAGTAGGTGCGCCTGTGCAGGCGGTAAAACGGCACCAGTTCAACATCCTGCTCGCGCCCTACGCCCTCACTGCGGAAATTGCCCGGCTTGCCCGACACAGGCTTGACCCACTGCGTCAGAGGGCGTTCGGCGGCTACCAATGAAGGAATCCTGGTAGGCTGCGCGGCAGGCTGTGCGGAGCGTACCCCACCGCTTCCACCTCTTTCCCGTCCGGGACCCAAATCACCTGCCAGCACCAGAGGCCCCCATAAAATGGCGGCAACCCGCTGATTATCAGGCAGAGGCTCAAGGTGTAAGGTTTTCGGCAGCGTCACACTCACCCTATCTCCACTCTTCCATTTACGCTTTACCTCGACATAAGAGCCAGGCTTGGATCGCTCTTTCATAGACTGGCCGTTGACCTTGACGGCGAATCCTGCTCCTGCCCAAGAAGGACGGCGCAGTGCCAGGGTAAATTGTCTGGGCGCTTTGAGTGCAAGCTTCAGCGTCGCTGACTCGCCTTCGGGAAAATTGGTATCCATAGCCAGGTCTGCGCCTGCCGCTGCCCATTTGGCTGTCGAAGGCACGTAGAGGTTGACCCAGAGCTTATCGCCGGATTCATAATAGAGTCCATCTCCATGCAGCCCGTGACTCTCCATCCCTGAGCCTACGCAGCAGGTGAAACTACGGAACATGTCTGCATACTCCTGACGGACGCCGCGCCCCACAGGCACCATGTAACAAGTGCTGCCGTCTTCCGGGTCTATGGACGCCAGTATGTGATTAAAGAGGGCGCGTTCGTGGAACTCTGCGTATTTGATGTCAGGATGCAGGGCAAAAAGTTTGCGTGTCATCTTAATCAAATTGTAAACATTGCAGGTCTCTGCGGTGCGCCCGTCTATGCGGTCACTGAGTTGGTCTGGCGGACCGAAATATTCGTCTTTGCCGTGACCGCCTGTGGCAAAGCTGTGGTGATTGACCACTGTATCCCAAAAGAAGTGGGCGGCTGTTCCATCAGTTTTATCTCCCGTGTAGGCGTAGCGCGCCAGGGAACCCATAATCTTCGGCACCTGCGTGTTGCCGTGCAAGCCATTCAGGATATTCTGCTGGCGCGCCAGCGGCTCCAGCACAACGCGATGATCAAAACGATGAGAAAGGTCGAGCCAGCGTTTGTCGCCGGTATCTGCATAGAGGTCTGCGAGCACTTCGGGCATGCCACCGAACTCTGTGTTGAGCATCTTCTGGGTCTGTGCGTCATCTAGTTTTGACAGAATTGACTCGGCCCAGGCGGCGAATTTAAGTTCTACGTCCAAGGCGGCGCGGCTGCCTGTGTAGCGGTAGGCGTCGCGCAAGCCTGCAAAGGTTTTGTGCAAGACATACCAGGGTGCCCAGAGGCCGTTCAAATCGAAGCCCGCCGAGCGGATGTTGCCCTTGGACACTTCGATAAACTGCTCCTTGCCATTTGCCAGAGCGCCTAGATAGCCGTCACCGTGCTTGTCTTGAACCTCTTTCATCTCGCCGACGATGATATCAAGGCGCTCCTTGAAGCGCGCATCGCCGGTTGCGGCATACATAAAACTGGCAGCCGACAGGTAGTGCCCGGCAATATGTCCTGTCAGGTTTTTGCCGTCTCCATCCCAACCCGTGTAGCCTTGCGCCTTGGGCGCAAGCCCCGCACGCTGGCGATAGTAAGCCATCAGGCGGTCGGGTTCGAGTTTGAGCAGGTACTCAGCATCCAAATCCTGTGCGCGCTTGAGTGGGCCTCCAGTCAAGCGCACTGCCGATAACGGCAAGGGACGCGCGACATCGGCAACGACGTTTTTTATCTGCTGAGGGCTGCCGGCATTTCCTGTCTGCCCAGTACTGGCAGAACTCTTTACCTGCTGTGCGCCTGTGGTGCCTGTGACCACAAGCACAACGAGGAAGAGTTTCATAGCGATTCGTCTTGTTTGATTCACTACCATGGAAAACTCCTTATCAAGGGTTCGGACAGTTTTTTTATCAGTTGCCACGTGCTTTAGCGCGTGGAATGCTCAATCTTGACTTATCCGGCTTTAGCCAAATGGAAAAAGAACCCCTTCCGAATCCGCTTTAGCTAAAGCTATTCGGATTAGTCTCTTTCTTTGGAGTTCGGCTAAAGCCTTGCCATGATTGAATTGTCTGTCCACGCGCTAAAGCACGTGGC
>JANMSG010000933.1:0-7030 GCA_031389065.1 Acidobacteriota bacterium
GCCATATGCAAAGTTTCGCGATACTCAAGGAAAGTCAGAACCGGGAGCGGTAGCGACCGGGTTGACTGATTCAAGAACCTGGTCGCTACCGCTCCCGGTTCTGACTGGGTTTGTCGGATGCAAATCTTGAAATTACTTCAAATAGAGAGGATGAAAATCGAAGTTCATTCAAAATGATAGGTGTGTGTGGAGCCGAAGCTTTTTATGGGGCATGTAATGGAGGAATATAGGAAATTCTGAATCTAAAAATTTGGCATTCTGTTTGCTCAAGTAAAGCGTCAAACTCAATTGGATGAGTGGTGGCGAGGATAATTTTTTCTCACCGTTAATGACAAAGAAGAATCTTTCAATTTTGTTTGATGAGATACCTGTTTGAGGGAAGAAGGTGCGGTTTTTTTGATTGAAAAAAAACTATTGCCTTATTCAAGGCGAGCCATTAAATTGGCGACAGTTCCGCTATCGAATTATCTACTTCACAGTAGATGTAGTAACCGTTCGATTTGATCGCTCCACTAAGCAGTTTTGCAGGTAAAGCAGTTCAAAATTTATGTAGTACATTGGAAACAAAATTTCTAATGGTTTTCAGAAATAGTGAATCGTCTGGATGTAGTATTTTGTAGTTACAAAGTTTGTAAGAATTATATGCAGTAAGCTACGCAAGTCTCACCCCCCAGAAGCTTTGTAGCCATTATTTCTTTTGAAATTATTGGTAAGCAGGCGAAAAGCTTAAGAAGCATTGCTTGGTAAACTTTTTGCTCCCTCGTACAAAGCCGTTTCACTTAAAAATTATTCCCACTTCAGACGCCAAGCCTGGTTTGCGCTGTAGGTATAAGGACAGGACGAACAATGAGAACAAGGTCAATTTTATCGCTATTAAAAAATATTATTGTCGAGCGTAAATCCTTACGCAGCTTATTAATGATCGCCATGGTATTGATGTTTCTGGTAGGGGCATTTTATTGGAGTCTCAACAAACCTGTGTATGCTGCTGGCACCATTACAGGCACAATTTTCAGAGACTATAATGCAAATGGTGTGATGAACACGACCGGGATTGCGCCGAACCTAGCGCTTGATACAGGTGTGCAGGGCGTCGTCGTCACGGCATATGATTCTGCGGGTGTGCAAGGCACAGCGACCACAGGTGCAACCGGCACCTATTCGCTTGCGGCGACAGGCACAGGTCCGTATCGCATTGAGTTTACTTCTTTGCCCACTGGGTACTATCCCAGCCCGACCGGAACCAACAACGCTTCCACGGTGCGTTTCGTGCCCAATGGCAATTCATCAGGAATTGATCTGGGGATTCTCAAACCATCCGAATATTCGCAAAACAACCCATTGGTTGTCACACCTTGCTATATCAACGGCAACAACACAGGTGCTGATGATGTCTTGGTGGCGCTCAATTATGACCGTTCCGGAGCCGTGCAGCACATATCACTTTCCAGTCAAATCGGCAGCACTTGGGGATTGGCATGGCGGCCGCGCACCAGAACTTTATTTGCGGCTGCCTTACTCAAACGCCAATCCGGTTTTGGGCCCGGTAGAGATGGCACACGCGGCAATGCCGATGACATCAGCTCCATTTACGTGGTTGATTACAACAATCCTGGCACCACCGGAACGGGAACGGTAGTCACCGCACAAACCATCAATGTCAATTCTTTCAGTGGCGTCAATGTCGGGGCGAATCCGCGTGTTGGTTCTATACCTGCAAATGATCTAGCGGGTAACACCACGCCAGCGCATGACTACAATGTGATAGACAAGGTAGGGCGGCGCGGTATTGGCGGCATTGCGGTGTCAGACGATGGAAACACGCTTTATGTGGTGAACTTGAACAGCACGCAACCGCAACTGGTTTCGCTGAACATCACCAATCTTAGTAGCGTGACGCTCAACAGCATAACCAATATTCCGAATCCGGGTTGTCCGGGCACGGATACGTTTGCGCCTTGGGCGGTTCGAGTCAAAGATGGAGAAATTTATGTCGGCACGGTCTGCACGGCAGATGTTTCTCAAAACGCGCAAAACCTGCGCGCCTATGTGCAAAGACTCTCGGGCAGTTCGTTTGTCAATGTAGATTTAGATTCGACAATCGCTGCCGATTATATGCAACTCTACTACGACCGTGGTTGTAAGTATTACAACACGGGGAGCGCTCGTTGTGATCGTGCGGAATGGACACCTTGGAATGATAATTTCACCTTTGTCACCATCGGCTCGCAGAGACAGGTAACAGGGAATCAGCCGCTTCTATCAGACATTGAATTCGATCCTGATGGAGCATTGATCCTTGGTTTGATGGATCGTCGCGCACATCAGCACGGCACAGGCAACTATTCGCCTACCGCTGCAGATACATTGTTATATGAGGAAATCTCCGCAGGCACTATACTCAAGCTTTGCAACGTGAGCGGCGCATTCGTGCCGGAAGGAAAAAGCGGTTGTTCTCGTTCGGTTACGCCGCCTTACGATGCGGCGACCGACCCAGCGCCGGGCGCAGCGGGAATTACCAATACATTTTTCCATAATTACTCTGCGGCAAGCGCCACCGACGGGCATGGCGAGATTTTCTTTGGCGGATTGGCGAATCTTCCGGGCGCCAGAGAGATTGTCACAACGAGCATGAATCCGGGAGCGATTTACTATGCGGGCGGATGGCGTTGGCTCTCCACTTCCACAGGCGCAAGCCTTGCGACTTTCGTTCTGTACACAGGCAATGGTGGCACGAGTGACGTGCTTGGCAAAGCCAACGGTTTGGGGGATACGGTTTTGCTTGCCGATCCTGCGCCGCTGCAAATCGGTAACCGCGTCTGGAGCGATACCGATGGGGATGGGGTTCAAGACCCGAATGAAAGTGTTATCCAAAATGTTACGGTGCAGCTTTGGGGCGATACCAACGCCGATGGCATTGTTGACACGCAAGTCGGAACTGCGACAACCGATAGCGCGGGCAATTACTATTTCGGTGGCACAAGTAATACCAATATGCTGACCTCTTGTGGGACGACAACCTTGACCCCGCGAGTCAATGCAAGCACGGATGATGCCGAACAGGCAGGCGTCACGGTCTCAACGACCAGCGGCACACTGGATGTGGCTTATAACGGTACTCCTGCACAAAATATTGTGGGATTACGCTTCAACGCTTTAACGATTCCCAGAGGCGCGAGAATTACCAGCGCGTCGGTGCAATTTACAGCGAGCAATAGTGACGCGGCGAACACCGTCAATGTCACGATTCAGGGTGAAGCCGTCGCCAATGCGGCAACCTTTGCGGCAGTAGATAATAATATTTCCGGTCGTCCGCGCACCACAAGTTCGGTCAACTGGTCAGCTATTGGCGCATGGACAAGCGCCATGATAACCAACGCCACTTCGCCGAACATATCGGCAGTGATTCAGGAGATTGTTAATAATCCCGGATGGGCTAGCGGCAACAGCTTAAACTTAATCATCGCGGATAACGCCTCTACTGCCAGCGCTCGACGACGCGGCATATCTTATAATACCGACCCTGCTACGGCTCCTTTGTTGAGCGTGACCTATGATTGTCCATACTCGGTCAATACCAACACAGCTTATGAAATACGCATTGCCACAGGACAATCGGCGTTGACCTCGACACCTGCTTTGACGACGGCAAACAGCGATGGCAGCGCCAACGGCGACAGCAGAGACGCAGATGCAACGCTTTCAGGCAGCAATGCCGTCGCCACTTTGACCACAGGCAGCGTGGGCGTCAACAACCACACCTTCGATTTCGGTTTCTTGCCCACCGCCTCGGCGATTTATTCCATAGGCAATCGCGTCTTTTACGACACCAATAACAACGGGGTGATGGACGGCGCAGAAGTTGGCGTCGGAGGCGTAACGGTTGACCTGCTCAATAGTGTGGGAACGCAGATTGCCACACAGGCGACAAGCTCGGTCACAAACATCGGGTACTACCGTTTCGATAGTTTGGTTGCGGGAACCTACAGGGTGCGAATCAGAGCCTCGAACTTTACAGGCGCAGGCGTCCTGGTCGGCTATCAAAACAGCACCCTCGCGACCACAGGCACAGACCAGAGAGACAATGGAACTGACCCTACCTCAAACAATCCGTCAACGGCAGGCGTCGTCACAGCGGATATCGTTGTAGGCAACGGAGTGATTCCGACAAGCGAGCCTGACTTCGTGGGAGCGCCGGGGAGCAGTGTTGCCGCGCACGCGACCATCGGCGACGGACGCGATAATCTGACGGTTGACTTCGGCTTTTACAGTCTGGATCTCGGCAACTTGATTTTCATTGATGCCAATAGCAACGGCACATTTGACGGCATAGACAGTCCTGTGTCCGGCGCAACTGTCAAGCTCTATCAGATGAATGGCACAACCGAAGTGGCTGTTGGTCCCGATGGCATACTCGGCACCGCAGATGATACGACTGGCGCCACAAATCAAGTTACCACAGCGGCTAACGGTCTCTATCAATTCCGCGGTTTGATTCCAGCAAGCTACGTTGTGAGGGTGACTCCGGGAGGCGGCTACAGAAGTACTACAGACATTGCCACCACAGGCAATCCAAACAGCAATACCGATAATGATGACAATGGCATTGGAAGCGGCACAGGACAAATGAGCAGCGCCGTCAATGCCAATGCGATTACGCTCACGCCGGGCTCTGAACCTACCGTGAGCAATGCCACAGGCATAACGACGAATAATACTTTGGACTTCGGTGTCAACTCTGTCACCGCCGTGAAATTCGCTAACTGTGCGGTCTCGGCTTATGACAGCGGCACATTAATAGAATGGCAGACCGGCTACGAAGTGGATAACTTGGGCTTTACTCTCTACAGAGATGAGAATGGCAAACGTGTACCTGTCAATCAACAGATGATTGCCGGTTCCGCCTTGAAAGCAGGGGCTGGTACGGTCATTAGTTCAGGTCTCTCATATGCGTGGTGGGACGCTTCTGCACAAAGTAAAACGGCGGCCTATTGGCTGGAAGCATTTGATTTGAATGGCACAAGCGAGTGGTTCGGTCCGTTCTTTGGTAAACAGATTGGCGGTGCGGCTCCGGCTCGCAGCAACGCCCCTTTGTTAAACAGACTCGGCCAAACGCAAGAGCCTGTAACCAGACCTGTTGAAGCGATGGCGACAATGCCTAGATCCTTACCCAAAGTTCCCGATACCCGATTGGTCACGCCGGAAGCTGGCGTGGCGATGAAGATTTCAGTGAAAGATGAAGGTTGGTATCGCATATCCCCAGCCGACTTGCTGCGCGCAGGATTTTCCGCTAACACCCCTCCCCAACTTCTACAGCTTTATGTTGATGGTAAAGAATTGCCCATCAACGTCATCAATGAAAAAGACGGAACAGCTGTGGAGTTTTACGGTATGTGTATCAATTCGCCATACACGGCAATGCGAACATACTACCTGATTGCAGGTACGCGTGCAGGCTTGCGCGTCAATGAAGTCGAGGCCAAGGGCGCACCAAATTCTGTTACGGGCTTTGCTCAAACGGTCGAACGCCGCGATAAAACGATCTATTTTTCATCCTTGAGAAACGGCGAGACGGAGAATTTCTTTGGCGCAGTCATCGCCAGAAATCCTTTGGATCAACTCGTCAACCTGACGCAGGTGGATGTCGCTGCACAGGGCGATGCGATGCTAGAGGTTTCGATTCAAGGCGTAACTTTAGTCAACCACAACATTCTCGTGCAATGGAACGGGGCCAGTCTCGGTTACCTCACTTTCTCCGGACAATCTTTAGGCTCCATGCAATTTCGCGTTTCGCATTCGATGCTCACTGAAGGACAAAACAAAGTGACGTTGATTCCACTGGGTGGCGATTCTGATATTGGCCTTGTTGATGCGATACGAGTGACCTATCAACACAGCTATACGGTGGAAAACGATACGCTGAAATTCAAGGCAAAAGGCGGGCAACAAGTCAATCTTGAAGGCTTCAGCAACAAGGCGATTCAAGTGCTGGATGTCACGGATTCGCAGAAGCCTTGCCTGATGACCCTTGACATTACGGAAACACGGTCAAGAGGTTACGCAGTAAGTTTTGCCGCGCCTGAATCCGATGAAAGAAAATTCTTAGCCTTCACAAGCGACAAGAAGAAAACTCCCGCAGCCATGAAGATGGAAGAGCCTTCCAGTTGGAAGCAAACCAGCAATAAGGCGGACTTCGTCATTATCACCACGAAAGAGTTTGCTCCGGCTCTGGAAACCTTGAGAGCTTTGCGCGAGAAGCAAGGATTGATGGTAGCCATCGTAGACATTGAAGATATTTATGACGAGTTCAGTTGCGGTCAAAAGACGCCGCAAGCCATTAAAGATTTCTTGACTTCTACAACCAAGTGGAGCAAGGTTCCGCGCTTCGCACTGTTTGCCGGAGACGCATCCTTTGACCCGAAGAATTATCTGAGGGCGGGCGACTTTGACTTTGTGCCTACGAAGCTGATAGACACAAGTTACTTGGAGACCGCCAGTGACGATTGGCTAGCCGATTTCAACAACGATGGTTTCGCAGAGATATGCGTGGGTCGTTTGCCTGTCAGAACTGTTGATGAGGCGAAATTGTTGATGAGCAAGATCGTTACTTATGACAATTCAACACCGTCGCAAGAGGTTTTGTTGGTGGCAGACTCTCCTGACATCCTTGACTTTGAAGCATCCATAGATACCTTGCAAACCATAGTTGGCAGCCAGGCGCAAGTTGAAAAAATCAAACGCGGAAGGTTGGACGCCGAAACCGCTAAGAGACAACTGATGGAGGCGCTCAATCGCGGACAAAAGCTGGTGAACTATGCCGGACACGGCTCGGTTAATTTATGGCGCGGCAATCTGTTGACAAATTCTGATGCCAACCTTTTGACCAATCAAAAGCTGTCGGTGGTTGTCCTCATGACTTGTTTGAACGGCTATTTCCAAGACGTGATTTTGAACGGTTTGGGAGAAAGCTTATTGAAAGCCGAAAACGGTGGTGCGGTTGCTGTTTGGGCATCAACGGGTTTGACAGAGC
>JANMSG010001014.1:0-12829 GCA_031389065.1 Acidobacteriota bacterium
GCGTGTGGTTTACGTCGAGCATCCTTGGCGCTAGAAATGGTCTTTGTCTGATGATACGCCGAAGCCTGTTGAAAAGACCGCCTCGTTCTACCGTTTCCGCGTAGAGGTCGCGCCGCACTCTACCTTTGATCTGCCTGTCACCGAACGCCAAACCTTGATGGATACCTACGCGTTGTCGGATTTGAATCAGCAATTTCTTGAGTTGTTCGTTTCACGAAAATTTATTGATGCTGAAACACGTGCCGCGCTCGAAAAAATTATCGAGATAAAAAGCCAAATCGCTTCCCTCAATGATCGCATAGCGGCAGCAGACCGCGAAACCATCGAAATCAGCACCGACCAGAAACGTCTGCGCGAAAATATCTCAACGCTCAAAGACACTGCGGAAACAAAGCAGTTAATCGCCCGTTACGTGGCAAAGGCAGGAGAGCAGGAAACCCGCTTAGAACAGCTTACGAATGAGAAACGCGAAGTTGTTCTTGAAAGAGTCCGTTTACAAAGCGAACTGTCGGCAGCAATTCGCGCCATGTCGCTCAACCGCAAACTTTGAAAGAATCAAGCTTGCAACAAATTTGAGAGTCAGTCGCACAAGGCAATTTGGGTTTTTACGACGAAGACGCGATGAACTCGCGCAGGCGTGAGCGTATTTCGTCGCGCACTCTGCGAAAGGCAGACATACGCTCTGCGAAATCCCCGACGACCGCCGCAGGATCTTCAAAACTCCAATGAAGGCGCTCGGTTTGCGCTGGAAAAACGGGACAATTCTCTTTGGCGTTGTCGCAAACCGTAATCACATAATCGAACCGTTGCTCAATAAATTCATCCACCGATTTCGAGCGCTGATTGGAAATGTCTATGCCTGATTCGCGCATCGCTTCAATGGCTTCCTGGCGCACGAAAGAAGGGTGAGTGCCGGCGCTGAAGACTCTAAATCTGTCGCCGCCATCGTGACGCAACAAACCTTCAGCCATCTGGCTGCGCGCTGAATTGCCTGTGCAGAGAATTAAAACTCTTTTTTGATTGCTCATCTTTATTTTCAATAATCTGCGGCGCGCCGCTGTTTTGAACCTGTAGCGCGCCGATGATTCAAAACATCACCTTGAAAGCTTCACGGTTTCGACAGGTGCACAACAAGAGGGCGCGCAGCAGCTTGCGGCTTCGGCGCTCACTGCGGCTTTCGTTTCAGGAAGATTGTCTTCCAGCACGACGAAGACCTCCCACTCGTTGCCGTCCGGGTCCTGCACCCAGGTCTTGTCCTGCACGGCGTAGCAGCAATTGGTCTGCATTTCGTCGCGCGTGTACAGCCCTGCCTGTCCCCAACGCTCGCGTGTGGCAAGCACATCTTCAGTTGACGCGACTTGAATTCCCATATGAGAAAGCGCTCCGCGTTCATTGAAAGGCACTTCATTCAAGGTTAAATTGAGCGGCGGATTCTGCACATCGAATTTCGCGTAGCCCGTGCGAACTTTGCAAGGCTCTATGCCGAACATCTTTTTGTAAAACTCAAGACTACGCTCAACGTTCTTTACATTCATAGCCAGATGAGCCTTCAATGCCTGTACCGTTTGTGTCATGGTCTCTTTTTCCATTCGTGTTGCTCCTTTTGTTTTCTTTAAATCCTCATATTCGTTTTAGCGAATATGAGAATAATACAGTTGGCTTATATATTCGTCAAGACATATGTATAAGTTTGTGATAAAATTATTTCCGCTATGCCAAAAAGCGATAATGAGTTTGCAATAGAGAATTTATTCAGCGCCTTAGCTGACCGTACACGCTTGCGTTTATTGAGTTTAATGGCTGACGGCGAAGTTTGCGTCTGTTTCTTTGTGGAAGTGTTAAAACAAAGCCAGCCAAAGATTTCACGGCATCTGGCGTACTTGCGAAACGCCGGCGTAGTTGAAGCGCGGCGCGACGGCAAATGGATGCACTATTCGATAGTCGCGCCGCCGGATGCGCACGCGGCGCGAATCTTCAATGAAGTGCGAACCTGGCTTGCTGAAGATGAAGAGATGAAGCGCGACCGCCAGCGTCTGGAAAAAGTCTGCTGCGGTGTGCGCCTTCCTTTGACCTTGAAACACGCGCCGCGTCCGGTTGGCTTATTGGCTCAACAAGAAAAAGCTGCGTTAGAAATCGCAACGCCTTCAAGAGAGGAAGTGCTTCAACCTGTGCGCAGAAACGACCCCTTCGCGAATTCAAACTGGCTCGATTACGATTAACATGCGCCCGCAGGTAACGAACCTATAGAGCGGCTGCCATCAAAATAAATAGCGCAGGGTTACGAAGATATTGATCCCCGGCGCATCTACCCCTGAGCCGTGCACGCGATAATTTTTATCCAGCAGGTTCATCAGCGCGAAATTCACTCTGACGCGTTCCGCAAGCTGCATCCCGCCGCGCAGGTGCAGCGTAGTGTAACCGGTGGTTTTCAGAAATAAAGGTACGCGGGTGTTGTCATCGGCGACCTTCACACCGTTAATCGTCGCCCCCAGGGGCAAGACGCGAGCCGAAATCTGTGCCAGTGTTTCACTAGTCGCATTGAGGAAATCATCAGCCGTCCCGAAGACGCCATCAATTCCGGCAGCGATGAACGGACGGGCGCGTGCCCCGCGAAAGAAATCGGCAATGTCGCGCCGCCGCCGCGCTGCGCCTATACGTTCATCGGTTAAATCGCCGCCGCTTAGACGGCGCTGTGCGCCGGTAAAATCGCTGCTCAGTTCCAGCCAGGGGATTTTGCCGCCGGGCTGAAAACGGATCGCCATCACTGCCTGTTGTGGGGGTAATCTGCGTATAAAGCGATTCGGATTGAGTTCACGTCCGTTGATGAACGTGTAGTTGCCTTCAACCGACCAGCGCGGCGAGACTGTATAACGAAAAATGGATTCGAGGCCGTAATATTTTGACTTGCCATCGTTGACAAAGGCTTTCACAGCCCGCGGATCCAGTGCTGTGGCAACTGTGACGACTCCCTGCGCTTTTTGTTCGGCAGTTGCAATGATTGGCTGCACGGCAACACCAGCCAGTGTTGCCGGGACGTTTGCTGCAGCAAAGAGCAGTGTGCGCCGCACCACAGAGTCTTTCAGTTCGGCATCGAAGACATGAGCGCGGGCATAAAACCTGCCCTGCTGCCAGACGACGCCTAGTTCATAATTGAAGAGCCTTTCAGCCTTCAACCCTCGCACTGTCTCTCCGCTCGACAGTGCCGTTTCGCCGTCACTCGTACCGACCAGCCCATTTGCAGTAACCGCTTCAGAGGCGGGTACTTCGTAACCCAGGTCATTCAATCCAAGCGCGCCCAGATCGTTTAGGTTTGGGGCGCGAAAGCCGCGCCCGGCTAAAGCATGCAGACTCAGCTGCTGGTTCACACGCCAGGTTATTCCGGCATTGAATGTCATATCTCCGAATGATTGTGAGGTATCAGTCACACCAAGGCTTACGCCTGATGCTGTGCGATTGCGCTCAGCAAAAGTCGCGGAGGAAACGCGTGTAAATCGCCCGCCGACATTGGCTCTCAATCTGCCCTCAAGCAGTTCTACCGTGTGCTGAGCAAACAATCCGAGCATGGTGTAGCGCGACCCATTTGGATAGAGTGCGCGCTTGTGCACAAGGGAGTTCGTCACCGGATCTGTCTCGACGCGGCTGGCAGAGATGTGCTCGCGGTACATTTCTCCGCCGAACACTACCGCCTGACGTTTGCCGAAATGGGTTGCTCCCTGAGCGGCATATCCGTAGGCATTTACGCGATTGTCATCCTTGATAATCGGGTCCGTTGACTTCAGATTTTGGCGAATCGTACCGTCGCGTTGGGAATTGATTGAGAACGTGCCGTTTAGCGAATCCAGCCCGCCCACGCGCAACTTTTCATAGCGCGCGTAAAAGAAGTGCAATTCCTGTGGTTCAAAATCCGAACGCATTCTACCCAGTCCACCCCACAAATCCTTGTAAGCGCGCACGCCAGCCAAAACGCTGCGCTGAACCCACAGCGTCAGATTCTGCCTTTCTGTGAGCCGCGCCGCCAGCTTCGCTTGCCAGCCATATTGAGTAAATCCTGTGTCTTGCTGTCGCGACCCGACGAGGCTTCTGATCTGCTCTCCGGATAAACCAAAAAAGCGATGAAAGACGTGATGCGAATCTTCACCGCTCCCTGCACGCAGATCGTTGTGTCGTTTCCACGAACCGCCAAGCAACAATGCCAGGCGCTGGGTGCCAATCGTGAGCTTGAGATTACTGCCACCCGAAGCGTCAGCGCTCGCCGCAAAGGCTTGCAGGTCGCCGTGAAAATCGAATCGCCTGTCACTGCTGAAACTCAATGAATTGGTCAGCACGTTGATGGTGCCGCCTAGGGCATCGCTGCCGTACTGTACGCCTGTCGGACCGAGTACGGCTTCCAGACGCTCGGCCTGACTGGGTTCGATAAACGCCAGGTATTGATTTGGTCCCGAACGAAATGTCGAGTTGTTGAAGCGCACGCCATCAATCAGATTCAGCACCTGATAACCGGTTAACCCTCGCAGGAACGGCGACACCTGACCATAAGTGCTTTGCTGCACAGAGACGCCAGGGCTGCCTTCCAATAGGTTGCCAAGGGTGGCAAGGGGGCGCGAATGAATGGCGTTTTCGTCCTTCGAGTTGACGATCATGAGAGCTGATTTTGTTTCCTCGACGGTGCCGCGTCGCGCAGTGACAGTGATAGTGCTGTGAATTGCCGCAGGACTGAGCGTGACACTGAGCGCAGAGCGAGGTTCAGCAGCAATCGTCAGACTCTCTTGACGAGAGGCAAAACCGGGAACTGTGATGGTGAGCAGATAAGAACCTTGCGGCAAATCAGAAAAGGTGAAGGTGCCGTCAATGGCGGTCAATCCTTCACGCAGCAAGGAGCCTTGCGCACTGTGCAGCGTCAGTTTCGCTTCTGGTATTGGCGCGCCTGCCTCATCGGTTACGCTCAGATGTCTGCCAGCAGATTGCGCCAACAGCAGGTGACAAAGGTTCAGCACAAACAAGCCGCAGAAGAACAGATATTTGAATGCGCGCCAAATAGCGCGCCGATAAATTATCACCCAGGCAAACCTCCGGGTCGGGAACTCTAGTTAGAAATAAAACCGCTAGGAAACTGTGCAGCAAGATTGTACTCAGACAACTATGACCCAGCAATTACCTTTAAGGATTTCAGGTAAAATTAAGACGCAGTTTTAAAGTTCAGAGTTCAAGCGGTAGCTGGCTTTTCGTAAACAACAAGCTAATGTTCTTTGAAAAAAATAATCCGCCAAGCCCGCGAAAGCGGGCGCAAGCATAAAGCCCCGTGCGCGAGCGCGGGGTTGGCAAGTAGGACACAGTTTAAGAGCCCGCGAAGCGGGTGATAGACCTGTCAATTGCCAAATCTATCGCCCGCCTACGCGGGCTAGGAGAATCGGTTGCGACTCCTTCCCCAGCGTTCCGCTTTGCTCCACACTGGGCTTTATGCTATCGCCTGCTCCGCAGGCTAAAGTGGAACGATTATTATTTCAATGAACATAAGCTTGAACTCTGAATTTGCAACCATCGCTTCGGCAATTTTGCCTTTTGCCTTCTGAATTACTTTCGACGTTCCTGCCTTTCCTCATCGTCGAGGTCAACAGCCAGCGGCGCAAACACCGCCTGCTTCACACGCGGGTAACGAGTATTCCAGCCTTTGATCTGATGCCAGAGGATGCGATTAAGCTTTTCCGTCGGCGCCGCATCCGGCACGTCAAAACGCATTTTCATCGAGTCAAGCGCCGCACGCCTTGCCTGACCTCTCAGCGCGCTGACTGGCGGGTTTACTTCAAACAGCGATTGCTTCGGTTGTATCGCTTCAAAAGGTTTGAGGTCGGGAGTGTTCGTGAAACCCGCTCGCATATCATTGGCAATCAGGTCGAACAGAGAGAGTGTCGGCAAGCCTAAAATCAGTTCAATGGTTTTCAGCATGCTCTGTTGAGAATAGAAGGTCGAGTCAACGTGGCCGCGCCGTATGTATGGGCTGATGGCGAGGGCTGTCGTGCGATGACCATCCACGTGATCCACACCATTCTGCGCGTCATCCTCAACGACGAAGATCGCCATCTTTTTCCAGAACCGCGATTTCGACAGGGCTTCAACGATCTGCCCGAGCGCCAAATCATTGTCCGCAACCATGGCTTTCGGCGTATTCGCCCCAGGAGTTGTGCCGCGTGTGTGATCGCTCGGCAATTGCAGAACGACGAAATTCGGCATCTCGCTTGCCGTCTCCCACTTCTTCAAATCCGTGAGAAAAATCTGCGCACGGACGACATCAGGGATCGCTTGCGAATAGGAGGGATAGTTGCTTGCCAGAATTTTATTCAACGGTTTGAGCGGTGCCGTGATATTCCAGTCGCGTGTAAAATCATCGCCGCGTTTCCAGCGTTCCAGTAACTTTGAGCGCTGTTGGTTATCGCTCTCAGGGAGCCGGCCAGCATACTCGCCATAGACGCGCACAGTCTTCTTCATACGCAATGCTGCGTCCCATATGAAGCCACCGTCGGAATAAGCTATCGGATCAGAACCATCGAAGGGGTAGCTGCGTCCAACATAGCCAGGCCAAAGGCAGTAAGCGGTCTCGTTCGCCTGAGTCGCCCACTGATGCCCATCGCCGCTATTGCCGCCTGTCGCATAAAAGTTATCGAGCAGGACAAACTGATCCGCCAGGCGGTGCTGATTCGGAGTCACATCTTCACCGAACATCACAAGTGTCGGGTCGCCGTTGCCCTTCTCCATATCGCCGAAGACCTGATCATAGGTGCGGTTCTCTTTGATAATGTACACCACATGTTCAATCAAGGAAGGCTCGCCCACGCGTGCGGGAATCGCCGTCGGCGTCGTACTAAGAACAGTTTTCGGCTGTGGCTGAGGGCCTATGCTCAAGTGATTATTTTCAGCCACGGCGGTTGTATAGCTCGCCAGTTGAGCCTCGTCAGGGACAGGCAATACGCTGACCGTGCCACGATAGGAATGAACGAAACGTTTCTTCGGGTCATCGCGCCAGCCTGAACCGGCACCGAGCAAAGTGGCGACCGCCAGATGCCCTCCGTCGGCGCTCAGTGACAAAGCATTCGGATACCACGAAGTCGGAATCAGTCCCGTGATCTTTCGGGTTCGCGTATTGACTACCGCGACGCCATTGATGCCCCCGCAGGCAACGTAAAGCGTAACCCCATCGGCAGAAACAGTCAGAGCAGAGGGTGCGATGCCAGCCACTTTCTGCGCGAAAGGTTGCAGCGGGATGGTTTCGATAACCTTGTTTTGTTGGGTATCAATCACCGATATCGAATCTTTGTTGCCGTTGGCGACATAAACAAGATTGCGTTTTTCATCGTGAACAATCGCGGTCGGGTGCAGTTCAACAGGGATGGTGTGTGTCGCTTTCAGCGAAGTCAGATCAATACGCGTAACCGTACCGCTTGAGGCGATGCCGCGTTCATCAACGACCACTTGATCGGCTTTCGAATCATACCCGGTTGGTAGAGTCAAATCTTGCGGCTTCGGCAGACGTCCGCCCCAGTTGGTAACGTAAGCGACCGTGCCTGTTGCGTTGATGATCGCACCGAAGGGCGCAATGCCGGTGTCCACTTTACCGATGAGTTTGCCGCTGTTGACATCAATGATGGCAAGCTGGTTATTGTAAATCATCGGCACAACGGCAATGCGCTCTCCTCGCGCATTTGGCTTTGCCGCAACTGACAGGGCGCCAGCAATGTGGTTGCCCAGGTCATCTGCGACGATGCGCGAAGCGTCTTGCGAAGTTGAGGCGTTAATCGCCAGGAGACGCGAGCGACCTTTTGGATTACCAGCATCCTTGCCGGTTAGTGTAGCGCTCACCAGCGCCTGATTGCTGACCGCATCATACGTAATGCCTTGCAACCCCGGACTCTCGTTTAAGGGAACACGACTCTGGATTTTATTCGTCGCCCAATCGAGCTTAAACACCTGCGCCTGTGTATTGCGCTGGCGGGCGTTCAACACCCAGACCTCCGATGCCGAAGCGCCAAACGCCACGCCGTACACCCTGCCTTCAAATACGGTCTGAATGCCCGCAGGAGTGATCATCTGTCGCGTAGTAATTACGCCAGGATCAGTCACGGCGCGTACGGGACGCTCAGGCGTCTGAGCGCTGATAAGAGTTTCAGATGAGAGTAAAGTAAGGGTGGCGACGACGGAGACAATCAGTTTTTTCATGTTCATAATTACCCTCCAGTGAGATTGGCAAAACACTTGATACTTAATTAGGATTTCCGCAAGCAATGTACAGTAGACTGTCTAGTCTGCTGCTGTCTTCGTTCGCAAGTCGTTTGGTGACCCCCAAAAACTGTGTCGAGCAAATTAGCGCCGCCTTGGACAACCTAGGGTACATCACCCGCGTACATCCTAATTAATATGTAAAACCTAAGCGCGAAGCAGGTTTTGCTCCGCGCCAGTTACCAATTAAAACTGCAATTTCAGAGCGGCTTGCATGGTGCGCGGTCCGCCGATGGTTGAAGTAATCTGTCCGACCGTGCCGACGCCTGAAGCCGGGAAAGTAGAATTCGGATTGGCGAAGATAGGCGTGTTAAACGCATTGAACATCTCCCAGCGGAATTCAAAATTCACCGACTCGCTCAACTTCGTCCCCTTGCTGAGGGCGACGTCAAGCTGCGTCTGACGAGGCCCGCGCAGGATGTTACGCCCGGTGTTGCCCCATCGGTCACCAGAGTTTTGAAATGCCGCTGGGTCAAAGAACTTATTCAGCCTGTCCTGAATACGCCCGCTCCTTTGCGCCGAGTCAATCGTCCTTCCCGGCGCAAAGTCAACCCGCACGCGGCTCACCTGTGCAAAGAAAGCGTTGGTTGCCGGATTCCCCAGCACGGTGAACGGAGCGCCAGACTGCATGGTCACAATGCCGCTCAATCTCCAGCCTGAAGTGAGAGCTTTCAAAAACGCCTGATCGCGTGACAAGACTGGCAAGTCTATCACATAAGACGCCGTCAGCCGATGGGTACGGTCGAAGTTCGACAGCCCGCGGTTGTTGGACAGTCGGGTGGCATCGTGTTCAGCCAGGTCGGTGTCGGACGACAGGTTGTCTATGGATTTGCTCCAGGTGTAAGCGATGTTCCAGATTGCGCGGTTTATCATGCGGCCTTTGAAATCCGCCTGTAGCGCGTGGTAGGTCGAGTGGCCTATGTTGCTGACCAGCGCAAACCCGCCGTTGCGGTTGAGCCCCAAAAATTCCTCTGGTACAAAGAAGTCCGGGTTGATTAAAGCACCGGTCCTTGTGCGAATGTCTGTGAAGCCGTTGACCGGCGTGACACGCGGGTCGAGCGCTTGCGCTATGTTTACCCTGCCGACCAGCCCGACACCTCGCGAACCCACGTAGCGCGCATCAAACCCTATCCCTTTTAACAACTCGTATTGCAGGTTCAAAGACCACTGCTGCATATAAGGAGCGCGAATCTTCGGATGGATAAAGACGTTATTTTTGCCGCTGAACGGTTCTGTTTTAGGGAACTCCTTGCCATCGCCGCGAATCCAGCGAGGCGCGCCGTTGGCATCACGCGCAATCGCCACATTGAAGGGAAGTTGGAACGGATTAATATTCAGGCGCGGGTAGGGATTGGCCATATCAAGCGGCGCGGGCACGTTCTGGAAGATGAAGAACGGCGCGGCGCGTTGCAGGTCAACCTTGTAAGATGCTGAGGTGCGCTCAAAGAAGATGCTGTAGCCGCCGCGTACAACCAGGCGCTGCAACTTTTCAGGATTCCAGGCAAAGCCTATGCGCGGCGCGAAATTATTGTAGTCGCTAAAGAGCGTGGAATCGGTCTGCGATTTATTAAGCTGGCTCAGATCAATCTCTACACCCGGCTCAACATACAAGCCTATGTCAATTGGCTTGAAGCCAGGCTTGAAGACAATGCTGTTGGCAGGAACTTGGTAACCCACAGGCAGCCCCGTCTCCTTCGACATGGAGGGAGTAATGTAGGTCGCAAGCATGCCGTCCTTATCCGCAAAATGACCGAAGAAGTCGTAGCGCAAGCCCAGATTGAGGGTTAGATTCTTTCTAATTTTCCAATCGTCGTGGAAGTACCAACTCACATCCTGCGCCGTCATGTTGCGCCGCGTATCGCCTTGGTCGAGGTCAGAGCCGCCAGTCGGGTTTCCCTTCCCTGTAAAGAACAAGACCCAGTTGTCATAATCGAGATCGCCGTTGGTGCGCGACATGAATTCGCCTGTGAGGTTCATGCGGCGGTATTCGCCGCCGAACTGGAAGGCGTGGCGCGAGCGCATCCAGCTTACCGTGTCAATAACGTTCATCACTTTCTGCCGGTCAAAGAAATCCCAGGCATTGCCTATGCCGCCGGAATTGTGCTGTGTGTTGATGTCAATGGTCGGCATCAGCGCCGCCAGACCGCCAAGGGCGAATTCGAGTGGGTTGTAAATGCCTAGCGTTGAATTTTTAATCTCCTGAAAACGGGACAGGCGATTGTTGCTGAGGTCAAAGAATCCCAGGCGCAGGTCGTTGAGCCACTTCGTATTGAAGGTGTGTTGGTGAGAAAGCGAGGTGGCGAAGCCAAAGGTATCGCCGTCGGTTGGCGAGGGGGAAGAGTCTGCCCAGCCGAAAGCCTCTGTGACATTGCTATCCGAGCGATTGTAATTGAGCCGAAAGCGGTCATTCTCTGACATCACATATTGCACGGTGCCAACGCCAGCCCAGGACTTCACTGCCGTAGGAATTACCTGCTGCAGGAAGGCTTCACGACCAAACGTCCCGTTGCCTTTGAGAGTCTGTAGATCTGCCGAAGGCGAAGGGATCAAAAACCTGCCACTGCGCTGCTGGTTCAGAATGTTAACGGCAACCGGGTGAATGTCTGCAGATGTGAGCGTGCGAAAAACCGGGTTGCTTGCAGGGCTGTTGGTACCGAAAAACATCTGGAAGAGTCCAGCCTGCTGATCGGCAGGGTAGGTGCGCAGCTTGGCGAGAAAGTTCTTTGCGAAATCGGGGTGGTCTGCGACGCCGTTGGTAAGGTACAGATTCGCTACGTTGGCTATGCTCTCGCGCGTTCGGGTATCGGTCAGACCAAGCGGTAGTCCGACTCTGGCGGTCGCATTACTGGCGTAACCGGAGACAAATTCAGACCGCTGTGCAGCGGCGAAGAAGAACAATTTGTCGCGCAGAATAGGCCCGCTAAAGGTGGCACTGGTATCGTTGCGACGGAATTTCGGGCGTTCATTGCCATTACGATTCAGGAAGAACCCGTTGGCGTTGAGTTTTTCGTTTTGCAGGAAATGTTGCACCGAACCGTGAAAACTGTTGCCGCCGCTCTTGGTCACCAACTCAATGTTGCCGCCACCGTTGCGCCCTGTTGGCGAGGTGTACAACGCGCTCTGCACGGAAACAACTTCGAGCGTGTCGAGCGGCACCACAAGGTTATTGCTGAGGCCGCCGAATCGGTTGAGCAGATTGGTTCCGTCCAGCCCGTTCAAGCGCAGCGAATTGTTGGTCGGGCGCGCGCCGTTGACACTTGGGTTGAGCGACATCCCTGAGTCCTGCTCTTGACTGCCCGGCGTGGTCGCGATGTTTAGCCCTGCGCCTGTGCGGTCTGGCAGTGGTGCACTCACGCCCGGTTCCCCAACGATTAAGTGAGTGACGTTGCGCGACGCGGTTGGCAGTGAAACGATCTCTTTCTGAGTTAGAGTTGCTGCCTGAATGGAATTTTCCGTTTGCAGCAATTGACCCTCAGAGGCGACATTTATGGTTTCAGTCACGCCCGAAGTGGAAACCATGACATTGAGTTTTGTCGGCGACCCTGGTTCGACTCGCACGTTTTCGAAGATTTTTGCTGCAAACCCGGTGAGTGAAATTTCAACTCTGTAGGTGCCGAAAGGCAGGCCGGACAAACGAAAAATTCCTTCGCTGTCTGACACCGCCCGCACAGTCTGCCTGGTGCTGTCGTTAACCGCATTGATCGTCGCTGCGGGCACCCTTGCTCCGTTCTGGTCTTCAATTGAACCCTCGATCACTCCTGTTGCAGTCTGCGCGCTGATTGGCAGTGGAGCCATAGCCAAGAGCAGAACCAGCGTCACCAGTGACCGCAGTGCAGGGGATAGGGCTTTATTGGTGGCAAAAGTATTTGGCGAAAGCATGACAAATCTCCTTTCTGAAAAAGCACACACCTCCACCGTCCCGACACGGTTCCTGGCTGGCGCGCAGGCAGCCGTGTCGCGGTTTCTGCGAGTGCTGTTGTTAGCCCCCGCTTTTACAGGGGTCTGAATGTAGTGAATAAACTAATGCTTTTTGAAGAAGGTGTAGGATAGCAGCGGCATGTGAAATGTAGATGTCTCGAAAATGAATTTTATGTAAAACCAAAAAACCGTTTCAGCTTCGCTCAAAACGAGAAAGCGTAAAACAATCAAGACGCAGAATAAAAATATTTCAGGTAGTGCTAAAAAAGTAAGGCTGCTGATTCTTCTGTTATCCATTGCCACGGGCTTCAGCTCGTGGTCAGAGGGAAATAATAAAGAAAGGCTTTAGCCAAATCACAAAATGCAATCTCGATTTGCATTTGCTGAACTGATCCACTAGCTGATGTTCTTTGAAAAATTAATCGTACAACTTGAGCCTGCGGAGCAGGCGACAGCATAGAGCCCCGTGCGTCAGCGCGGGGTGGGCAAGTCGGGCCGATTTCACGAGCCCGCGAAGCGGGTGATAGACCATCAATGGCCATCTCTATCGCCCGCCTACGCGGGCTCAAAGAAGATTTTGACGGCGACTGACCCAGCGTTGCGCTTTGCTTCACACTGGGCTTTATGCTTGCGCCCGCTTCGC
>JANMSG010001022.1:0-7173 GCA_031389065.1 Acidobacteriota bacterium
AGACCAGCAGCCAGCCAAGTATGCCCAGTCCCAACAAAAACCTCTTTGACAGACACATTGCCAAAATCACAACCGGGAACAGGTAATAAAATGATGCCGCCTCGCTTTGGTTACCAAGCGCTTGCGGAGTCCGGTAGATAGTAATCAGGTTGTACATGCCTTTAAAGAGCAGAGCGAGAGAATAATCCCCGCCTAAAGACACTCGTTGTCCTGGATAAACGGTCGCCGCCATAATTTTCAAATCGGGCAAACAGGTGAAGAGGTATGCGCCAATTAACAAGCCAGCCAGCGCGGCAGCTCCCAGCAAGGAAAGAAGGCGATACTTGTAAAGCGACCGGAATGAAATATAAAGCTTATGGCGTATGAACAGTCCTGCAAAAATGAATAAGAAGAGATGGCCCAGCGGCACTTGCCAGGGTGGATACAAGGTCATAACGAAGCCTGACAAACCCAGTCCGAGAAGGATTGCGCAAACAATAAGAGTGGAAATCTTCTCTGACGTGAAGAGATGGTAAGCCGTCAGACAACTCAAGGCAATAAAAAATGTGAGATAGGCTGGCCAGAGAGACCAGCAGACGATATAAGCGGAACTGCAATACCAGAATGCTCCAAAAGCTGCCAGTCGCTTATTTCCTGATAAGAGAATCTCAAATAAAAGGTAAAGAACGGTGAAGCAGGAAAAGACCTGAAACCACCAATACCAGGCAAGGCCTCGCTGAGCACCAAAAAGGAAATAGCCCCAAGTCACTGGTCTGGCAAGCGTAGCAATATGCCATACCGGAGCTTGGGAGCTTAATAGCATATTCTGCCCAGTGCCTACGTTTGTGTTGATTACTGGAAATTTCGGTTTATGTGACAACTGACTCAATGCCATTGGGGTAGAAATCATCAGTTCGTCCCAACGGATCCACCGCGCTTGCGCCATCAACAGGTCACGGCGAAAATCAGCTTCGGGATTGGCGGCGTCCGTGGTTTGCGGCGGATCCCACAATAAGTACCCTGAGTAGTTTTTTTCTGGTGCCCACCAGCCAGCCGTCACACCTGTTGAAGACCCATGGATGCCTGAGATGACGAGAAGCATAAATAAAGCCCATAGTCCCAACAGCGCTTTTGTTCTCTTTCGTAAAGAAATAAGAGAAGGTAAGAAATATCGTTTCATCATATTTTCTATGTGAGAAATCTATTGCGGAAACTAAGGCGAACGTATTATCAAGTTTTGGCAAAAAGAAAACTTAACTGAAGAGTTTGCATAAATCCATGCGGTTGGTGAGCCGTATTGATGAGCTTTTTATCGCATTGCTCATGGTGTATGACCCCGTATCGAATGTTTTGCAATAATGATGGGTCTGCAAAACAATCCGTAAAGGACATGATACTCCAGGATTTATGCACAGACTTCACGTATCCATCAAAACGATTGGCGATTTCAAACCATCTGAAAACTCTGAAAAATGGATGCTCATTTAGAGAGCAAGTTCTTGAAGTGAAGCCTTTTATTTTCCGGGCAAATATAATACGGTTACTCTGGTTGGGTCAATCCACTACCTTTACAAGGTAAGCTAAAGCCTGTATCCTTTGGGTAAATTTTCAATCTGATAGAAGGTTCAGAATGCAGCCACAGCAAAAGCGAATTGGTATATTTGTAATCGCCTATAATGCGGTCAACAAACTAGACTGGACGATAGATCGTATACCGAAAAAGGTATGGGACAAGGTGGAAGAGGTCTTCCTTTTCGATGATTGTTCCACCGATAACACATATTATGCTGCCCTTGGCTACAAGCACGCAAAACAACTCGATAAACTTACCGTGCATCGCAATCCGCAGAACCTTCGCTATGGCGGCAACCAGAAGGCTGGTTATCAATATGCGATCGCCCGCGGATTTGACATAGTCGTTATGCTGCATGCCGATGGTCAATATGCGCCTGAAGTATTAAATGATCTGTTAGCGCCGCTAGAAAGTGGTGAAGCCGACATGGTTTTTGGCTCACGAATGGCTGCTGGTGGTGATCCACGCGCCGGCGGTATGCCGCTCTACAAATTTGTTGGCAACAAGATTTTGACTACCCTGGAAAACCGCATCGTTGGTTTGAATTTGTCAGAATTCCATTCCGGCTACAGGCTTTATAGCTGCGAGGCGCTCAAGCGAATTCCCTTTCTCTTAAACTCCAACGAATGGCATTTCGACACGGATATACTGATCCAATTCAAAGAGGCGGGCTTACGCATTGCCGAACGCCCCATTCCCACTTACTATGGTGATGAGATATGTTATGTCAATGGCATGGTGTATGCCTTTAACTGCATAAAATCCGCTATGAGGTATAGATTGCACAAAGCAGGGATACTAGAGGAGCCGAAATACAGGGTATCAACAGACCAATACGTTTATAAAAATGCTGATCCGTATAGCAGCCACGCGCAAATTATCAATTGGGTTGAGAAACAACGACCAGCAGAGATATTAGAAATTGGCACGGCAACCGGTTATCTCAGCGCCGAAATGGTGAAATTGGGATGTGCCGTCACGGGTATTGAGCAAGACCCTCAGATGGCTGAGATTGCTCAACAATACTGTCATAAGATGTTGGTAGGTGATATAGAGACGATGGACCTCAATGGCTTGGGACATTATGACGCGATCATTTTCGGAGATGTGCTTGAACACCTCCGCGATCCGCGCGCCATATTGGAGAAGATGAATAGGCTGCTCAAGCCAGGCGGCAGTGTTTTGATCTCGTTGCCCAATGTCGCAAATATATGGGTCAGGCTGAGCCTGCTTGTAGGGCAGTTCAACTATAGCCGCGTTGGCATACTCGATGAAACCCACTTGCGATTCTTTACCTTAAAAACTGCAAAAAAATTAGCCAGCGACTCTGGACTTGAGGTCATCAGCACCAGTGTTACTCCTATCCCTTTACCCTTGATCTTGCCATCCACCAGCAAAGGTCGGGCGTTCAGTTTCTTTCATTGGCTGAACTGGGGATTGACCAAACTCAGAAAAACGCTACTTGGCTATCAGTTCATTCTTATTTGCCAGCCAAAGGCGTGATCGGTGTGACTCATCCGAAACAACCATCCTCTTCGTCTCACACATTGCGTACAGAAAAGCTTTAAGAGAACGAAGTTGGCTTCATGATGCTACTGCAAAAAATAAAATCAAATCCATATTTCATCCGAATATCATTCGTGCTCCTGACCTTTGTCGTGGGTTTTATTATTGCCAGTCCTTTTTTTCTCTCCCGTTCCAACTCCGTATCGGGATCTGTAACGATGCTAGCCACTCATGATATGGTTCAGCACCTTGCCGTGATGCAAGATTTCGACAAGGTCCTCAAGAGCGGAGTTTTTTATCCGCGCTGGCTCCCAGATATAAACAATGGATATGGCATTCCTTGGATGAACTACTATCCGCCAGGCTTCTATTATCTATCCTCATTTGTTCACACCTTCCTCAGTGAATGGAAAGCAACGCTCTTCTTCATAAGCGTTCTAGCCTTTGCAGCATCAGGGATCACATTCTATTTATTGTCCAGACTCTTCTACAGCAGGTTTGCAAGCGCGGTTGCTGGCTTGCTTTATATTGCTGCTCCCTATCATGTACTAGAACTTTACTGGCGCGGGGCGATGCCAGAATTTATGGGATTCATCCTCACGCCTTTGATTATCTACTTCACAGTTAAACTAGGGAGGCGAGGGAAAGCCACGGACTATGCCGGATTGGGAATTTTCTATGGACTATTTTTGAT
This sequence comes from Acidobacteriota bacterium, assembly GCA_031389065.1. GTDB lineage: Bacteria > Acidobacteriota > Blastocatellia > UBA7656 > UBA7656 > JACQDB01. The sequence goes on from JANMSG010001022.1 coordinate 3,753, forward strand.
AACCCATATCCCGGTCGCTTTTTTGATGTCTTATGTGCTTGCCCTTTACGGTCTGATCTGGGCTTTCAGAGGAAAAGATTGGAAGATTGCCTTCAGGATAGCCCTTGGAATGGTTATAGGATTTCTGCTGAGCGCCATCTACTTGCTTCCCGCAGCACTTGAGACAAAGGACATTCAGGAACATTTCACTAATATTTTTCCGTATCACGCTAGTTACATTACTCTTCTATCAGTTGACGACTTCGGCGTACTTATCAACTATTCATTTGAGCTTCAAGGGCTCCTCATCTTGACCTCCATCGCGATTCTCAGCGCGGCGCCTCTTCTGAAACCCTCACCAGATAGAGACGACAATCACGAAAAAGTGGCGAATCGCCAGTCACAGACGCGCCTGTGGATTATTATGGCTATCGCCAGCGCTTTTATGTGCACCTCCCTTTCGATTCATATATCGAAGTTGCTTCCAAAAATACAGGTTGCCACCTTTGCCTGGCGATGGATGGTTATTGCTGGCTTATTCACAGCGCTATTAGTTGCGGCGGCAATTGATCGCCTGCGTGATGGAACTGAATTCTCGTCTATACGATTATGGACATATCGTACGGCGATTGGCGCGGTAATTATATTCAATATCTGGTTCACGATTCATCAGGTTATTATAGGCGCACTCTCACATCCATCCCATGGTCAACCTGCCGTCTATGTAGACGCAGGCTTTACTCCGGCAGGTTCCACACATCCACAAGATTTGTCCGTTACTGACCGTGTGATCATCAAGCCCGCAAGCGGAACGAGTGAAGTTATTCGTTGGGAACCAACTCAGCGTGAAGTAGTTGTAAATATTTCAGAGCCGAGTACTGTGCGACTGAAAACCTATAATTTCCCTGGCTGGACAGCGCGCATTGATGGAGAGGTTGCAACACTCTCAAAAGACAGAGATGGAGTGCAAGTAATAGAGGTTCCGCCGGGAATACATAAATTAGAGGTTTCCTTTATTAACACCCTACCGCGTACATTGGGCACCATCTTGTCCGGGTTAGGCTTTTTGATCATCATCGGTTTGACCTTCGTTGCCCAATGGCAAAGGAAGAAGAGCGAAGTCAAATCCGACGGCGAGTTCAGTGAACATAAAAATGAACCCGAATCGGGTGCAGCAGTAGATGTAGGAGTCGAAGGGCAAGGAAAAGGCAAGTGGAAATGGACGGACAAACGAACGAGACAAATCGGTATTGTCAGCCTTCTCCTTCTCGCTGTCATCTTCACCCTCTTGATGATAAGCAGACCGTTTAAGAAGGAAGAGAATTCTATCTTGAGCAACAACGCACCAACCCAGAGCGGCGCAATGTCAATAGGCTCGGAGGCAAGATTACAGATTCAGGGCTTGGACTCGATTCTGGTATCCAGCGATGACAATGCGTTGCATGAATTGATGGACGCGCTTCCGAAACGCGATGAAAGCGCGATAGAGAAGCTCGTGCAATCGGGTAAAGTATTCCGCGTTCCCAATGGCACAAAAGTTCGCATACTTGAGTTCGGCTCTTCTAAAACAAAGGTAAGAATTATTGAAGGCAATCATCTATTGCTGGACGGCTGGGTGCCGGAGAGATGGGTGAAATAGTCAAGGAAAGACTACTGTTCATATTGAAACGAACAAAGGGTATCACCCGTCTGACTTTCTCAATGGTTCGAACAAACTAAGCCGCGAGCAAGAGCGAAACAGAATTCGATTCATCCATCTTTGACGCACGAATGCTTGCTTATATTTCCAATTTTGCAAGGCTGGACCTTGAGGCTCATTGACCAGTGAATTGACAGAAACCAGCCATCAGGATAGCATTTTTGTTACCTAAAATCAGGTCAAGTAATCTTCATTAAATACAGGTTTTAATATGGGCAGAAAAAATCGCGATCCGAAAACAAACGATCAAATCTCTAACATCGCAACGCAATCATCGGCATTCACCTGGTCGCGTAACTGGATACTCGGGATTATTTTAGCGGTTACGTTGCTGGCTTTCGCCAACACCATTTTCAACGGTTTCGCTTACGATGACACATCGCAGATCCTGCAAAACCAACTCATTCGCAATTGGTCTAACCTGCCGGACGCGCTGACCAAAGAAGTTTGGTTTTGGCGCGTCTTGCAAGACAAAGATCCGAATAAACAAGCCGGACCGACAACGCCTTACTACAGACCTGTATTCATCGTCTATTTGATGATTGGCTGGCATCTGTTTGGAACGCAAGCGGCTCTCTGGCATTTTGCCAACATCTTGATGCACTTGCTGGCAGTTTACTTCGTCTTCAAAATCTTGGAGAAAATAACCGTAGATTTGCGCATCACGGCAATCGCTACGCTGCTGTTTGCCGTGCATCCGCTGCGGAGCGAATCGGTTGCCTGGATCAGCGGCTCTACCGATTTATTTCTCGCCTTGTTTTTGCTGCCATCATTCTATTTTTATATCTGCTACCGCGAAGAAGGCAGGCTTAACGACCTGATTTATTCATTGATCCTTTTCTTGCTCGCGGCCTTTTCAAAAGAGCCTGCCGTCGCTTTGCCAATCTTCATAGCAGCTTATGAAATTCTTATACATAATCGCCAGAAACCGCTAGCTGAAAAGCTGAGACCGGCGATTCAATACAGCTTGATATTTCTTATCGGGACGGTCTTTTATTTCCTCATGCGCTATCAGGCTCTGGGCTTCTTTTTAAGCGATAAGAACTACAAATCATATCCGCGAGAGCAAGTTTTAATGACCATCCCACTGGTAATTGTAAAGTATATAGGCTTGTTATTTTGGCCTTTCAATCTCTCCGTTTTCCATCAAACGGAGATGATTAAAACCCCTCTCAGCCTGAACTTCATCTTGCCTCTCTTGTTCATTATGGCTCTCCTCGCCCTGCTCTGGAGATTGCGGGAATCAACGATGGCGCGCTTTGCGATTTTATGGTTTGCCATCCATCTGCTGCCGATTTTGAATCTCAGCGCGCTGGCAGAAGATTTTCTGGTGCAAGAACGATATGTCTATATTCCTTCTGTAGGTTTTTCGCTGTTGATTGCCATGGCGTTGGTCAAGATACCTGTTGAAAAATTTCTTGCATTCAACAATCGCAGAACGGCGCAAGCGGTGGTGGTGATGATAATAGCGATTATTTTTACGGGCAAAACCCTGGCGCAAAATACCAGTTGGAAAGACGATTTAACGCTGTGGTCGCACGGCGCAGAGGTAGCTTCCGATCAACCAATGCCAAACTTTATACTTGGTCATTATTACGTCAAAGCTCAACAGCCGCAAAAGGTCGTAGAAGTTTTCGAGCATTATTTAGAACTCAAAACAGACAATGTGATGGTATTAACCAATCTGGCAAATGCGCATCTACAGATGTTTGAATTTAACAATAACCGTTCGCACTTGACTCG
>JANMSG010001081.1:0-4224 GCA_031389065.1 Acidobacteriota bacterium
CAATTCATCCTTTGAGACATAAACCTCATCGCCCCATTGCATGATCCAAAGACCTTGCTCAGTGTTTGCCAGAACCGTTCGTATGCTGTCGCGTTCAGCTTGTCTTGCTTGATATTTTTCCATCTCCGCTCTGATAATCGCTGCCCACTTGCGAGCCTCTTTCGCCGTCACAGCCACTATTAAATTTGCATCGCCGATTTTCATTCCTTCCGTGGCGCGAACGACCATCAATTGATAAACTGGCGTGATCTCTTCAAAAGGGGTGAAGGTGCCGCTTTCAGCGAATTCTTCGAAGCTATTTGCCAGCTTGAATGCCGATTGCAAATGTAGCCTCAAGCCCTTTATCGAAATCGTCGGCGGCTTGATTGATTTTTGAAATTCTACAGATGAACTGAGCAAATGATATCTTCGCTCGAATTCTGCGAAATGGTCTGCACCAAGCAAAACCCAACGTCCGCTGCGTTGATCGCTCAACAGTAACCGCCCGTCTCCACCTGAAATATTCAACCACTCCGGCAAGGCTTCATCAGCCGATTGGATCGTTCCATTGAAAGCCGAAAGCAAGCTTGGAATCGACTTTGCGTCAATCCACATTTCCGATTGAGGATGCGAAAGCAATAAGTTTTTGCCCACATTTGCGAAAACGACTTCATCCGATTTTCGCGCGATATCGTAATAATTCGAGCGGAATTGAACGGTTGAGAAAAAGTGTTTCGTAGCTTCCTTGTTGAGCGAGGTTTCACGATTTTGATGTCTCAGCAAAAGTGAATCTTCGGAGCGAATAATGAAACCATTCGCCGCTTGTTTTATAACCTTAGAAGTAGCTTCGCCGGTTTTCAAAAACCTTTCCGCACTCTCCAATAAATAAGGCGCAAAGGCTAGTCCACAACGAATCGAAAGTATATTAATCATAATTTGGTTATCTTGACTTTAGATGTGCATCCCTTCTTTACATTTTAAAGGTAACAAATAAATTCTCATCGCGCTAAATTCTGGAGGGTAAAGTTGCTATCGCAACATCCAGGTGGATCAAAGATATTTTCTTAGAGGAATTTTCAGGTCTTAGAGCGGAACAACTTCGGCGAAGTAACGATTTTACCTTTTTATTTAATCGAACTTGATGCGGTGAAGTGATCGCAAATTTTACATGTTCATTGACATCTGGCATGCTTCTTAAGGAAATAACCAAGGAATGAATCGTAAAATCTATGTCATTAATGCTCGCAGAAATTCTCCAACAACCGACGGCGCTTGAGCGCACAATAAAACAAGAAGGCAACCGCATTAAGCGTTTTGCCGACTCTCTCAAGAAACGTCGCCCGAACTTAATCGTCCTAGTCGCGCGCGGCAGTTCCGATAACGCGGCTCTTTTCGGACGCTACCTTTTAGAGATTAGCACAGGCATTCCAGTTTCACTTGCGGCTCCGGGTGTACACACTCTCTATCAAACAAAGATGCTCTTAAAAGACGCGCTGGTAATTGGTATCTCGCAATCGGGCGAAGGAACTGACGTCAATATGGTTCTGGAAAACTCCAAACGTAGTGGAGCAACGACGATTGCCATCACCAACGAAGCCAACTCATCAATGGCGCAAATTGCTGACGAGACTTTCTTGATTCACGCCGGTCGCGAACTCAGCGTAGCAGCTACGAAAACATACACCGGTCAACTGATGATCTTCCATATGCTGGCGGCAGCTTTGAATGACCACAAACGATTTTCCGAAGTCGAACAGCTGCCGGAACTGGCCTCGCGCTCGCTGGAATTGCGCTCGGAAATCGAGACCATGGTGGAGCGCTACGCTTTCATGGAACAGTGCGTTGTCGTCGGTCGAGGATTGAATTATGCCAACGCTTACGAATTCGCAATCAAGTTGATGGAAACTTGTTACGTTGTCGCAGAGCGCTTTTCATCTGCCGATTTTTTGCACGGGCCGATCGCTATGGTCGAGCGCGGCTTCCCGGCTTTCTTGTTCGCACCACCAGGAAAAACTATCGCAGGAATGAAAGAGTTACTGGCGAAATTAACCAAACTCGGTGCGGAAACGATTGTCATCTCAAGCGAGAAGACCATGCTTAGTTCAGCCACACGCGGGCTCAAAATTCCGTCACCCATCCAGGAAAGGCTTTCCCCGATTCCTTATATTATTCCGGCGCAACTGTTTGCGGCACTGCTGGCGAAAGCCAAGGGATTAAGCCCGGATAGTCCTCGTTCCCTGGCAAAAGTAACGAAATCGGTTTAAGTCAAAATTACTTCAAAACAATCGAGGAACAAATGAAAAATAGATGGTTCATCCTTGCGCTGCTACTTCTATCCGCTCTCAATACCTCGGCGCATCAATCCAGTTCAAGTAGCTCGCAGACACGACAACATCAACTGATGCCTGTGCCTGCATCCATTCAATTTCAGTCCGGGCGACAAAAAATTGACTCCTCCTTTACAGTAGCTGTGGCGGGTCACAACGATGAGAGACTACAAGGCGGCATTTTCCGTATGGCTCGCAGGTTGGAAGGGCGAACAGGTTTAGAATTCACTCGCACCGCGCCAACCGATTCAAAAACCTCTGCTCTGCTCATTGAATGTAAAGGAGCTGGAAAATCAATTCCTGCACTTGAGGAAGACGAATCCTACTCGCTAGTGATTTCTGAAAAACAGACAGTCCTCAGTGCAACGACTGTCGTAGGAGTATTACGCGGACTCGAAACATTTTTACAGATGTTAGAAGGTGATACCCAGGGGTTTTACATTCCCGCAGCAAGCATTCAGGACAAGCCGCGATTTCCCTGGCGCGGCTTGCTCATCGATGTAGGCCGTCATTTTGAGCCTGTAGAAGTTATCAAGCGCAACCTTGACGGCATGGCTGCGGTCAAGCTCAATGTGTTCCACTGGCATTTGACTGAAGATCAGGGATTTCGAGTCGAATCCAAACGCTATCCACGCCTTCATCAGATGGGAAGCGATGGGCTATTCTACACTCATGAACAGATTCGTGAGGTCATTAAATATGCGCGCGAACGCGGTATTCGTGTGATGCCTGAATTCGATTTGCCGGGTCATGCGACAAGCTGGCTGGTCGGGTATCCAGAACTTGGCAGTGCGCCTGGACCCTATCAGATAGAACGCAAGAACGGGGTTTTTGATCCGGCGCTAGATCCGACACGCGAAGAAGTTTATCAATTCCTTGAGGTCTTTTTCACAGAGATGACGACGCTCTTTCCGGACGCCTATATGCACATCGGTGGTGACGAAAACGAAGGCAAACATTGGAATAAGAACCCGCAGATTCAGGCTTACATGAAGGAGAAAGGCATTAAAGATAATCATGCCTTGCAAGCCTACTTCAATCAACGTATAGCAAAGATCTTTCAAAAACTCGGCAAGAAAATGATTGGCTGGGACGAGATCCTGCATCCAGACCTTCCCAAAGACATTGTTATTCATTCCTGGCGCGGTCCGAAATCTCTTGCCGAAGGGGCACGCAAAGGCTACAAAGGCATCTTGTCTAACGGCTATTACATTGATTTAGGCTACTCAACATCTCAACATTACATCGTTGATCCGATGGGCGCAGATAGTAATCTGAACAATGAAGAAGCAGCCCGTATTCTTGGTGGCGAAGCAACAATGTGGGGCGAGTGGGTCACTCCGGATACAATAGATTCGCGCATCTGGCCACGCACAGCAGCAATCGCCGAACGATTTTGGTCACCACGCGAGGTCACAGACATAGATGATATGTACAGACGACTTGATGCGATTAGCATACAACTTGAAGAGTTGGGACTGACCCACGAAAAAAATGTTGATATGTTGCTCAGACGGTTGGCGGGGACAAAAGAGATAAGCCCTCTCAAAACCCTCCTATCTGTTGTTGAGCCTGTCAAAGAATATAGACGTTCCAGAGAACATCCTATGTCAATGTTGGGGCCGCTGACGCGATTGATTGATGCGGCGCGTCCTGACAGTCAGTCGTCGCGTCAATTTGCCGCGCTGGTTGAGGGGATGCTTTCGGATGCGCCTAGCTTCCGCAAAAATCAAGATAGTCTGAAGATGATGCTTACCCAATGGCGCAATGTTTCGCCAGCGCTTGACGTAATGATCTCGAAGTCTCCGGTACTACACGAAGCCGAGCAGTTACCACGCGATCTCTCTGATATTGGGACTGCTGGTCTCGAAGCCTTATCGTATTTTGCTAGTGAAACGATGCCGCCTGTCGGATGGCG
>JANMSG010001109.1:0-4490 GCA_031389065.1 Acidobacteriota bacterium
TTGCCCATTCGTCCAACTGCTTTTCCAACTCACAGACAATCTTCTCGCGCCTTTTCTCCGCATCAATATCTCTTTCGAGGCTTCGGCTTTTCTCTCCGTCTGGCTTGCGTTCATAGTAAGCGCGTAACTGTATATAAACTTTTTTCAGGCTGAACGCTTCATTGAACATTGGCTCTTCGACTTGCTTTTGCAACCACGTAGCGTAGCGCATCCAAGCCTGTTCACGTTCGCTCGCGTTCGTGAACGGCGTATCAAGCGCAGTGGTGATAACCGCATAATCACTGCGATGTTCGCGCCATTCTTCGCTCAGCGCGAAAACAAAATATGCAGGGAGCCGGTCACTGATGGCTTTCGCCTGCGCTTCATTGAGTCCGTTGCCTTGCAGCCATTGTGAAAAAGGCTTCTTGATGTTTTCGACGACGGACAATTCTCTTGGGCGGTTGAAAAAAGTCTCATCAATTGTCAGGTCACTATCTTCCAAAGTGAAATCAAGCTTTTGTGACAGAATCGCCAAATCTTCTTCCGAGAGTTCCGGTTGCTCACGCAGATTCCACCAGCCTTGCGAACTGTTTTGCAGCAAATCCAGATTCTCTTCCGTCAAGCTGTACATTGCCCGAATCAGTGAACGATAAATCAGAAGCCAAGCCGCTCCTCCCGCATCTTCTTTCAATTCAACTGCGGAAACTGCATCAACAGCACTTGTGATCGCTCGGCCCCAATTCTAGATTGCAGTTTGTGCAACCGCTTTTGAAAGGGATTTGAAAAGCTCTTTGAAATTTGTTTTCAGAGGTTGATTCCAAACGGAAATAGGTTTATTGACATGCAGCCCATGTTTGTTCATCAGTTTCTCCTAAGCTGAGAGAATATCGAAAGTTAAAGTTCTACGAGCAGTAGTTATGTTGCAAAATATTACTAACGAAAAGCGTTTATGTTTGAACCCGAAGTGAAAAGAATCTCTAGCTAGCGGACTTAATATCTATGAACACAATAATATTTTGCAAGTGTTTATCTGTTAATCTCGGCTAATTGTAGAGCGCACGGCGCGCTTTTTATGTTTTCGCATGATAAGCAATTTGTATTAGACTTGCTTTCAGGAGTGATGTGATATGCAAGAAAAGGTATTGCCACAAATTCGTAAAGCGAGATTACCACATATTGACCGTTCGCGTGAGATGGCTTGGATAGCCGAACATCAAAGCGAATATGCAGGTCAGTGGGTTGTGCTGGATGGAGACCGCCTCATTGGATGCGGAGACAATCCTGTACCTATCGTTGAAAAAGCGCGACGAGAAGGATTTGAGCGCCCATTGGTGGTTCACCTTAGAAAAGAACAGGGGCCATTCATGGGAGCGTGGTTATGACAAAGTTGCCTTACCGACTTGATTTTTCTCAACAGCATCTCTACTCCCTCAAAAACGGCATCACAATTCCGATAACTCTCATATCTGACCGCACAATATCTACGGATTTATTTGCCAACCTGGACACGGGAACACCTACTGCGTCTTTGAGAGAATCTATGCTGACTTGTTAGGGCTTGACCTCACATCGGGTGTTGAAGAAAGAATCGGTACTGCTACGGGCTCTTTTTACTGCTATGGTCACGAGATTACATTGTCAGTCTTCGATTTTGAGTGGCAGTCGGTTGTCTATTTCGCCGAACATGAATCCTTCTCTATAAATGTCGTTGGGCGCATTGGCTTTATGGATAGAATGCGACTCGGTATCGTTGATTATGAATCCTTACTCTATCTTGACCTCTATGACTCTCGCTGATCGTTCTGACGATCGCAGCGAACTCGTAGGCAAGCCAGCGGTCGTAGATATTCCTGTCGGCAAAGGTCATGTTGTGATGTTTGCGACCAATCCGATGTGGCGACATCAAACCCAGGGTGAATTCTTCCTGTTGTTTAACGCCGCCTTGCATTTCAATCATCTGAGTGCAGGCGTTTCTGAAAGAGGGATGCGTCCGCAACCAGCAGCTGGCAACAACGACGAAGATAATCAATAGCTGAATTTCAATTGATTTAAGAAGCGCGGCGACGGGCATATTCTGCCACTTCATCGTCGCGCCATTTTTGCTCTATTACATTTTTTTCAGCAAGTGGCAGCTATATTTGTGCGAGGCAGAATTTGCAAGAAAATATCCACGGTGTGCGAATGTAGAATTTCGGCTTTTCAACTCTTTGCGTTCTCAACTTCTTTTGCTACCATACACAGCGTGTCGCTACTCTGATGAGAAAGAGCAAGAGATTATGGGTAGTTGTTCGTGGTTTTTTTCGTCTTGACTCCGCCCCCTCACATTGCCTAGGGCTTATTCGTGATTGTGATTTGCAGATAATAAGAAACAAATTCTATACTCTTGCGTTAACTTATTCGATTTTGGAAGAAATTCTCTAATCAGATTCTGCGTAACCATCGAGTTACAGAATGTAATCTCTTGGTTTTAGAGGTCAAGGTTAAATCTCCCGTAAGATTTCAACAAGAATTGGGAAACTTTACACTCCCGTGATTGAAGAAGTTTCCGTCTACATATTTGGAGGCAGTTATATGAAAAAATTGGCACTTGGTAAAATTTGTATAATATCAATCCTCGCTTTCGGTCTGGTGTATGCACCTGTAAGCAATCAGCCTACACGAGCAAGCGCGCCGCAGAGCAATCAACATAAAATTTATGTTGAAAATTCTCCTCAACACCTTTTGAAAGAAAGTCAAGATAAAGGGCTTTTCGTTATACATAAAGAAGGGGATCAAACGGTCTGTAAAGACGTAAGCATTGAAGAAGCGCAGGAGTTCAAGAATACCGATCCGAATCTGCCTCTGCATGTTATCAATCCGATTCATCAATCTGAGCTTGTCACCAACGCGGCCAATGGCTTAACCCTGACATTGCGCGGTACGGCACAACTGGAAGCCAATCAGCCAGCGAAAGCTGCCTTCATCAAAGCCGCTGAAACCTGGATGGGGATTATCAAGAGCCCGATCACGGTCATTATAGATGTTGATTTCGGCACAACGAGATTTGGTACGCCTTACGAAGCGGGAGTCTTGGGCGCTACGAGTTCACAGATCGTCGGAAGCGATGACATTTATCCCACCGTCCGCTCTGCTTTGCGTTTCGGTGCGGTCAACGCGGCGGAAACCGCTTTCTATAATACCTTGCCGTCAGGTGCCGTCCCAACAACGATTGGCGATACGCCAGCGATGGCTGCACCTACATCCGTCTTTCGCGCTCTCGGCATTCTTGCAGCTGATCCGGCCAACGATCCTGCTAGTTCCGATTACGGTCCCGCGCCTAAGATCGGGTTCAACTCAGCCTTCACTTATGACTTTGACCAAAGCAATGGCATTGACGCGAACAAGATAGATTTTACAGGCATAGCCCTTCACGAAATCGGGCATGCTTTAGGGTTTCATTCAGAGGTTGGATTTAAAGAGCTTGAGCCTACTTCTGATGTTGCGTTGTCAACCTGGGACTTGTTCCGTTTTCGACCTGGCGTAACCTTACTCACATCTCCTACAGCACAACGCGTTTTATCTTCGGGCGGCAACCAGATATTTTTTATAGGCGGTCAAAATATACAACTTTCCACAGGAAAACCCGACGGCACGGGCGGTGACGGCAATCAAGCGAGCCATTGGAAAGACGATGGGGGTCCTACAGGCAATTACATAGGCTTGATGGATCCATCGGCGCGCGACGGACAATTGCTGACCATCACTCAGAATGATCGTGATGCGCTGGAATTTTTCGGGCACGCGCTGACAATTGCACCACCGCCGACCGGTGAAACGTCTGTTATGAGCTCAGGGGCGCCGCAGCAAGGTTCGATTAGCGCGCCCAGTGGTGGTCCAGACATTTGTGCGCTGGGGTCTTTGCAATACAGCATCGTTGTTCCAACTGGCGCGACGCAACTCAAGATTGATTTGAGTGGCACACAAGATATTGACCTATATGCTCGTTTGAACGTGCGCGTCGTTCTTCAAGGTAACTTTCTATTGTCAGACTTTTCTTCGGAAGGCTTAGAAGGGATTGAATCCATTACCATCACGCCTACCAGTACGCCACCCTTGCAAGCAGGCACCTACTTCATTGCTATAGCCAATTGCGGACCGGGCGCTACGGCTTTTAGCATCGCTGCTACAGTGACGGGTGGAGGCAATCCGCAGCCTAGTAGCGCGGTTCTCAGAAGCGCAGCTTTTGATCCCGGCGGCGTCATGATTCTCAAAGGCACAGGGCTTTTCGGTCCGGCTGACCTTGAAGTCAATGGCGTGATCGTCACACCGCCTTTGCGAGTTAAAGTCAAAAGCGATGCAAAAGCCAAAGTAGGCGGAACCGCTGGCGAATTAAACTTGCGTGCGGGTGCCAATAGCGTGCGTTTACGCATCAACGGTTTGTACACCAATACTGTCACTGTGAATCTGTAAAAGCACTTCCTTCCGTGACTCGAATAGAAATGCAAAGCGCGATGATGTAGCAATATGTGATG
>JANMSG010001116.1:0-3244 GCA_031389065.1 Acidobacteriota bacterium
CCGTCAGAAATCATCAATGGTGGCTTGATGTGGAATTCCCCCGAATCCAGATGCTCGCTCGGCGATAATGTGGATTTACGGAAAAAAGCTGCTGATGTAGCCACAGCCTGGCGCAAGAAAGATGCAGCAACCGTGCGCTCGCTTTTACAAGAACTCAAAAGCGCCGCCCCTCAATCATAACAGCGTGAGGTAAGATTTTGGTGAAGAGTGATCAGCCGTTGCTTGACTCATCACTCTTCGCTAGACTTCCGGTTCTGTCAGCACGCTACATCGAATTGTTCTATTCAGGAAATCTTCAGCAACCTTTTAGCTTCTATGTCATCGAATGCTTCACTTGTCAAATACCGCTTCTTAAAGAAAGCGGCTTGCGGCTCGGAACTGCGAATAGGTTTGCGGTCTATTCTCCGGCTGCATTAGGCATATTGACCGATGCCCGAACAATTGAGTGATTTGAGAATTGCGACTTTCACGCAGCCAAGTTTCCGAGGCTTGGCGGTCAGCTTTTCGATAACCGTATCGGCTCTTTGCAGAGTGTTGTGCCTTTAAGCTGTTAGATTCGACAATCTAACAAAACCATTGTATTTGAACAAGCGCAATACTGCGCTCCTCCCAGCCCTGAAGATGCAGGGTGTCCGCGCAGAGAAGTTTAATGAAGAAATTGTTTCTCGTTATTGTAACCGCACTGACCTCTGCTACTCTTTTTGCAGGATGCAGCGGCATCAGCGCAAAGATTGATGAAGGGGTGGTCATCGCTCCAAAAGCTACGCTGCGTTCCTCAACCGCAAAAGTGGCTCTGCCGGTCGCAGAATTAAAACGCGGCGACCGCTTAGACATTCTCGAACAAGGGGAAGTCAAAACCCCCACCAGAATCGAAGAATGGTATAAAGTCAAAACTGCTGGCAATGGCGATATCGGGTGGATTGAAGCCCGCTACGTCATCAACAAAGCCGTCGTAGATAAAACGGATGTGCTCTTTCAACAAGCCAAAGATTTACCATCGCAAGGGCAAGGGCGCTTGAAGGTTCAGGCAAAACTCCGAATCGAAGCGGGTGGCGATGTCGTAACTCATCTCAACAGAGGTACGATGGTTGAAATCGTCGGCAAGGCGCGAACGACGATTAAGCCAGAGGCTTCGCAAGACAGTGATGCGGATGATCCTGAAGATGATGCGGCAGTCAAGACACAGTTGTGGTTACAAGTGCGCATGCCCGATTCGGAAGTGATTCGTGCAGGATGGATCGGCGCGCAGCAAGTCGAGTTGGATGTGCCGGACGAAATACTTCATCTTGAAGGCGATGGCAGACGCTTCACGGGATGGATTGTTTACGACCAGTCGCGAACCAAAAAAGGCGAATTGAAAAACAATTACATCGGTTTGATGAAGAGCGTCACCACCGTAGGACCGATTGATTTTACGCGATTGTGGTTTTTGAATTATTCGCCGGATTCGGGTCGTTACGTCAACGGCGGTCTCGATGACGGCTTGCGCGGCGTGTTGCCGGTAACCTTACGCACAGCGTCGGGCGGCAAAGGCTTCACCATTCACGAACTGGATGAAAACGGCAAGAGCGTACCTGTCTCTTATGAAGTCAATCGCATCAGTCCCGAAAAAATCATCCTCAAGAGAATGAGTCCCAAGATTCAAATCAAGAAGCTGCCAAAGATTCAGAAGTTGAAGTGATAACCAAAAGTCCGTAGCCCAGGCATAAGCGCGGGCTTTCACTTTCTCTCGTGTTAAGAAAAATCTTTCGAGGCAGAAGCAGATCGAATGTACTGTACGTTCGACTCTCTGTTGCCGCCCCTCATTGAAATTCATGTAGATTTCGAGACGGGGCGCAAACCGCAGGTAAGCCCATACAAGACGGCTCAGTTTTTTGCCAAAAAACATTTTCTTATAAAACTAAAACATAATCTAAACAACCAATTCATTTTTAATACTTAGATTTAATAACGAAGTTGCTAATAAAAGTATTGCAAATTTATTGTCGGTAAATTTTCTCTAGCTTTACATAGAAGGTTACGATACACCGAGTTTCCTTTTCGTAACCTCACCCACGAATGTCTTAATACTCGCCTTCGCGATTTCTAAACATCAAAGCGAGAAGTACGATTCATATCGCGATGTGCGGGTTCTTTTTTTTCTTAACTTGGAGGTAAAATAATGCTGAGTCGGGGATGTAGAGGTAAAACTTGGATAATTGCAGTCATTTTACTATTATTGGGTCTGCCTGATGTACAAGCGCAACAGTGCATAGGTGATCTGTCAACTTTTCGTATAGGTACCAAGGGACTGAGTGCAGATGGCAAAATACATATTACCTATGGTTTTGCCAACGCATCTTCTAATGCAGTAAAGGATGCGGCGGCGGCGGCATTTGCTCAGTGGAATGGGATGAGTAGCACAACCAAGGTCGTATTTGAACCCGTGCCAGCGGGGGGATCACCAGATATTCAATTCAAGCCAAGCGACGATCCGGCAAAAACTAATGGTTGTGCAGGATATTCGCCTGGCACAGATCGTATCTATTTCAGTCCGGGATTGGACCAAGCCGCACAAGCAAGTACGAGTGCAGGCGCTACTATGATTGCTCATGAAGTTGGCCATTTCCTTGGGTTGGACGAGGCAGGCACAAATCCTTCTTCGCCCACTATAATGAACAACGGGTCGGGAGCCCCAGGAACGACTTGTCTGCAAGCTGCCCAAAACGTCCCCACCAAGACAGTACAATCGGGCGATGCAGCCAAAGTACCAAGCTGCGTGGCGCAAGCCCAATCCCAACATACTATTGGCTTGGTTGAGCCTAATGCTCCTTACAACAACTATTATTATATAGGCGGCACTTGTTATGATGTCTATCTAGTAACAGATTACTACAACTGTTTTCCTGGCGATGGTTGCATTTATGAACTTTCAACTTATGAATATCTTGGTACAAGCTGTTACTAACAGATATCTGAAATAGATAATTTATTTTCCGGAGGTAAGCGTTATGAAAAAACAATCTTTAGTGAAGTGGGCTTTATTGCTGGTAGCAATCTTTGTTTCTGTGGCAGTAGGCGTTACCAATACAAGCAGAGCAAAAGACCCGAATACACAGCAACAAAATGCGGATGATGAGGAACGAATGCTCAAGCAGATACTAAGAGAACAGGGCCTTAAAGAAGCTGCGCGATTCAAAAAACACTATGTAGGCACACAACTTTCCCACGGGTTTATGGGCTATGATGTTAAGTCTCTTACAAG
>JANMSG010001129.1:0-2798 GCA_031389065.1 Acidobacteriota bacterium
TGTTTTAAAAGTTATAGATTGAATGAATTTCCAGCACTTACAGGCAAGAAACGACCCAAATTATGTTTTGCTCACTTCCGTAAGTCCTTTGAAATCATTGAGCCTATTTTTACTCCCTGACTTTTAAAACAGCTTCTAAGGACTAGGGACTGTTTTTCAGACTTGGCTGTAATCCGTGATGACCGATTTATCACCCAGCGTTGCCCCGTCCGAGATAATCGCCGAACGACCAACATGGCAGCTTTTGCCGACAGTTGAATTGCAAACCTGCGCGGCTGTTTCGATGCGCGAGCCCCCACGTATCACAGAATTTTCGATGTGCGCTTTGTCGCCGATGTAGCAGTTGCGACTGATGACTGAATTGATAATCTTCGCTCCTGCTTTGATTGTGCAAGAGGGATCAACAACCGAAAGCGAATCGATCTCTGCCGCTTCGTCAAATTTTTCGCCGCGCTCATTTGAGGCGCGTTCAAGAAGGTTCACCTTTCCCGCCAGCACATCCATGTTTGATTGCAGGTAACTGGCTGAACTTCCGATGTCGCGCCAATATCCGTTATAGACGTAGGCGTAAAAAGGCTCTTTGTTTTTCAGCAGCGCCGGAAAGACTCCGTACTCGAACATATAAGATTCGCCTGCGGGTATGTAATCGAGAACTTTCGGTTCCAGTATGTAGATGCCCGCGTTGATCGTGTTGCAAGTGACCTCTTCCGGCTTCGGCTTCTCCAGGAATCTTTGGATGCGTCCATCTTTGTCTGTTTCCACCAAACCGTAAGCCGTAGGGTTGGGTACAGGTGTCAGGACGATGGTTGCCAGGGCTTTTTTTTCACGATGGAATTTAATTACCTCCATCAAATCAATGTCCGTGAGAACGTCGCCGTTAAAGACGATTGTAGATTCGCGGATCAAGTCAGTGGCGTGGCGATAGGCTCCGGCGGTGCCTAAGGGTGTTGCTTCAACGGTATAGGTGATTTTCATACCATACAAAGTGCCGTCGCCTAATTTATCTTCTATTTTTTGCGGTTGATAAGAGAGCGATAGAATACAATCGTGTACATCAGCCCGCTTTAACAATTCAAGTTGATAAAACAAGAAGGGACGATTGGCGATTGGCATAATGGGTTTGGGCGTGTGCATGGTAAGCGGGCGAAGTCTTGTACCTTTTCCGCCAGCCAGTATAAGTGATTGCATCTTGTATCATTGCTCCTATGATTGGTGTGTTGCCATCAGAGTTAATGGAGTTTAGCACCAGAATCATAAAACTGTACATCCAATCTACCTTCAATATTCGTACATTTTTCTTGCAATGCTTGCGTATCTTATAAGAGCCTGGTGGCGACTTTCTGGTTGCGGAGATTGCCTGGCAGCCTCTGCATCATTAGATTTTAGAAGCCGCTTCGCCCGCCGGCGTTTCGAGTTACGGATTGCAAACATTTTTTCGAGATGTTGAATTGTGAAACCACAGAACGGTTTGAAAACTACAAATGAAAATACTATTAAACAACTCTCAAGACGACTTGAATCCATCTTCTTTTTCGCAGGTGGATCAAGAATCTTCCACACTTGTGGAGCGCCTGCTTGAACAGGATTTTATTCCTGATTGGCTCATACGCATAGGAATTCGTCGCATCTGCGCGGCACGGCTCCACGAACAGCAGGCCGGCGGAGTCGCGCAACAAGCAATGCGTCGAGAGCAATTCATTGCCAAATTGAAACAAAGTCCTATCGCGCTTCACACGGCTGACGCCAACGCACAACATTACGAAGTGCCCGCGGAGTTCTTTCAATTGGTTTTGGGCAAACGCTTGAAATATAGTTGCGGGTATTGGCTGGATGAGGCGCGAACGCTTGATGAATCGGAAGAAACCATGCTTGAACTGTATTGCCAGCGCGCGCGGCTCGAAGACGGGCAAGCCGTTTTGGAACTCGGTTGCGGTTGGGGTTCGCTGTCGCTCTACATTGCAGAGCGTTTCCCTTTATCACGCGTCGTAGGTGTTTCAAACTCGCGAACCCAGAAAGAATTTATCGAAGCGCGAGCGCAAGCTTTGGGGCTCAAGAACCTCGAAATCAGAACGGCAGATATGAATATTTTTGAGGTGGGGGCGCAATTTGACCGCGTGGTTTCGATAGAGATGTTCGAGCATATGCGAAATTATGAAAAGCTGCTTTCACGGGTCGCTTCGTGGATGAAACCTGACGGCTTGCTGTTTGTTCACATCTTCACCCATAAGAAATTCGCTTATCCTTATGAAGTGCGCGACGCCTCCGATTGGATGGCAAAGTATTTCTTTACCGGCGGAATTATGCCTAGCGATGATTTGCTCGCGGAGTTTCAAAACGATGTGAAGTTATTAGAGCATTGGCAAATTGACGGCACACATTATCAAAAAACCTCCGAAGCCTGGTTGCGAAAAATGGACGAACAGAGAGAAAAGATACTCAAGCTGTTTGCTCAAACTTATGGCGACGAACAAAAGATTCGCTGGTTTGTGCGTTGGCGATTATTTTTTATGGCCTGCGCGGAATTATTCGGTTATCAAGGCGGCAGCCAATGGCTCGTCTCGCACTACCTTTTTAAGAAATGATGTGGAGCCTTAAAGATACTACCGGCGTCAATACTTCAGAGACGGTGGAATTAAAAATGGGGCTCGCTTTTCACAATTCAGTTGACAAAATGTCTTGCCAGTCTTCGCTCTTCCTGTCGCGTAGCGACGTGGTGAATTTAGGCAGGTATTTCAATGCCTGCACAAAATGGCGCAAAACTTCTGGCGTCGCGTCAGCGACGGTTGAACTGGCTAGCC
>JANMSG010001132.1:0-3335 GCA_031389065.1 Acidobacteriota bacterium
CAAAGACGCATGGGGGACCAGAAAAAGCGGTTTGTATTTACCCCTGGGAGCACTACTCCTACTGGCAACGCGAGTTGAACCTGCCGGAATTAGTGTATGGGGCATTTGCGGAGAATTTCACCGTGCAAGGCCAACTGGAGAATCAATCGTGCATTGGAGATATGATCAGGATTGGAGAAGTTGACTTACAGATATCCCAGCCTCGACCACCTTGTTGGAGACTGGCAAGGTGGTGGCAGAGGCAGGAATTTGTATCGCGGATGGAGGAGACAGGTCGAACTGGATGGTATTGTAGAGTGATAAAAGAGGGATATGTTGAAGCAGGAACTACCATGGAGTTGCTGGAGAGTCCGTATCCCGAATGGACAGTATCTCTAGCGAATCACCTTCTTTATAGAGACAGAGATAATCTCGATCAAATGGGGGCATTGGCCTCCTGTAGCTTATTGTCAGATAGCTGGCGCGAGAGTCTATTGGCGAGAAAAGCAAAATTCACAAAACCAGATTTGGGGTAAAAACCCAACAAATGTCCTGATGTCAGGACTCATTTTGTAAACCAACGAATTCGGAGAGTGCAAAAAAGCGGGGGAGATCAGGTGCCAGTGCGATAAGATAGCACGATGCCGGACTTTGCGAATGACTGGGCCGTCGGTTCGATCAGTAATGCGCTCGGCATAGGTTAACGTCAGCTTAGCGTTTGGATTGCAAGCCCGTTTGAACTGTTCGGCTGCCAGAATCTCTGCCCCGCTGCGAGGTTCCCAG
Source organism: Acidobacteriota bacterium (assembly GCA_031389065.1). Taxonomy (GTDB): domain Bacteria; phylum Acidobacteriota; class Blastocatellia; order UBA7656; family UBA7656; genus JACQDB01. The sequence goes on from JANMSG010001132.1 coordinate 763, forward strand.
ACCGCAAGCTCTTCCGGGGTCATTGCCTATAGCTTTTTATAGGCGACATCTACACGCGGCGTATTCTTTGGTGAGCCGCCAGGATTGCCCGATTGCCCGGGTTTGAACTGGGTGCGAACGAGAGCCGCGCGACTATTCGGATTGCTGCCTTTTCCTTGCCTTTCAGGGATAGGTTTGCTCATAGCAACGATCATAATCGCTTTGTTCGAGTCGGTAAAGCGGCAAGTCTGCCGGTTAAATTAGCTCTCGAAAAGACGGCTTATAGCGGCTTCGATAGGGCGTGGCACAGCCGGTTAATAAGCGTCAGCGTAACTCTCCGTGCAAGCGGTCGAATGGAGCGTGTGAGCGGTTAATAAGCGTCAAAGCTCTGTGTAAAGATAGGAGCAGATCGTTATCATTCGCATCTTCGTTCTATAGATGCTCTGGATTTTTATAAGACCATTGCGCTACTTCGACAACTTAACTCGGATTATGGCTAGCTCCGCAACTAACTCTAAAGCCTTGTCATCGAACCCCTGTGTGAGCTTTAACGCTTGGAAGTAGTCGGCACGAGACAACACCTCAAATACCTCTAGATCCGAGCCAAAAAGACTGAGTGAATTTGTCGGGTAAATCCCTCGGGTGTAGCGGCTTTGCGCCTCTGCATCGTTTGGGATCGTTAGGGAAGCATTGATCAGATTGATCACCATCTTGACAGCCTTGAAGCCACGTTCAGCGTCCATTTTAGCGACGATCCTTGCTATGTCCATTAACATTTTGGCATGCATCAGGCGTGGCCCATCCCGGATTCCCAGGAGCAAGTCAGTGGCTTCATCCAACAATTGCAGGGCATCCGCCGCATCGCCTGAACCAGCAGACCGGCGTGCCATCGTAGTCAGAACGTCAACCTGCATTTCGGGCTTGATCAGCTGACGCATAAACTGGCGCGCTTCCCCTGCCTTTTTCTCATCAAGGAATTTGAAAATTTGATTTCTGAGTACACTGTCATGCATGTCTGTCCGTTTATCGGCGTCCGGGATTCGCTGGACAATTTCCATGACACCATCAAAACTCTCTTTCCCATCAGCTAAGATCGCGGCGAGTTCATAAAGTTCATTCTTTATCTTTTCGTCTTTCGTTGCCTCGCCCTCCGCCATCAGACCTTCAGGCGTGTCACCATTGTCGTAAAAAACATACATATGATTGCGCTCCACCACATTCATGCGCGCTGCCAATCGTTCCAAAAGGGCTCTGGCCGCAGCAGCTTCCTCTTCGTCATAGCGATCAAAGGCTGGAAGAATCTCAGTCAGCGCGGCATAGACGCTTGCCGCAATCTCTTCAGTTGAGGCTACTGGACTGAAAGCGCTAAATTCTCCCGCTGAGGTCAGTTGATTTGCTTCGAGTCTATCAACCATGCGTGCAATCGCGATTAAACTTGCGTTTAATAAACGAGTGGCTAATGCAGCATCAACCTTTTTCTCCTTGTTGAGAGTCGCCTTACCGCCTTTCATGCTTGGCTCCCCAAAAATCTCTCTGCCCATTTCGACCAATTCCAAGCCGTTTATCTCTTTGAGTCGAATGTGCTCGATTGCGGCATCCATCAACTCATCACCTAAACTGGAATTGACTTCTTTCAGATTTCTACATAACTCCGGGAATTGGGAAACGATGCCTCCCGATAAACTTTCGCGCCCCAGTCGGGCTGCTTCTATTGGGTCTTTCGTCAAAATAGAAACAGCTACCTGCGCGAGCATCACCGAGCGGCCATCCTCAGACGTGTTTCGCTCTCTGGGTCCGAAGCTACAACCCGTGTCAGCTTTGCCACGAGCCACCAAGTCGGCGGCGAACCTCGGGTCGCGCTGGCTAAGAGAGTTGAGGATCTCCGAGCGTATGTGCCCGCACGACAGATTGCTATAGGGTTCGCTGCTGCCTGGATCGTGTATCGTGATGGCATCGTCATAGGCTTTTGTAAACAGCCTTCGAGCCTGGACTTCATCGCGTTGCCAGAGCGCGTCTGCGACCCTTGCCTGCACCCGCACGCGCGCTGCCGGATCAGCAATCTCCTTAGAGCGATTTGTTAGAAGACTCCAACGCTGGACGGCATCACGCTGAACCCGCTTTTGATGCTCCTCTTTGCTGATAGCGGGCGGGCGAGTTACCCTCTTGTCAAGATCATCCGATTGGCTGAAGCCAGGGGAAGCAAGACCTAAGAAGGAGACCGTAAGTAGTATCTGAGAAATCCTGAGTCGTTTCATAAGCACTCATTTGGCTCAAGACTTGAGCCTGGTAGAAAACCAGATCAATTGTGTGGCAAAGTGCAACGATTTGGACCTGTGTTTCCAACCCTATATTAGAACTGGCATGATTATCGCACTTGCAGGAAACTTCTGCTAATGGGCTAGCTCCTATAGGGCTGGCAAACCCTTTCAAAGTTCAGAGCCGTTTCACACATCCCTAAGAAGCTGTTTTAAAAGTTATAGATTGAATGAATTTCCAGCACTTACAGGCAAGAAACGACCCAAATTATGTTTTGCTCACTTCCGTAAGTCCTTTGAAATCATTGAGCCTATTTTTACTCCCTGACTTTTAAAACA
>JANMSG010000067.1:0-10845 GCA_031389065.1 Acidobacteriota bacterium
GACACCCATCGCCAGCCAGCCGATTGAGCCTTCCGACTGTAGATACAGCCACTCCCAAGCCGTCCAAACGACCGGTGCAGACCACAGCGCGGCGCGCCAGCCGAGGCTTCGGCGGATGAAGTAGAATGCGACGAACGGGACGGTGAAGATTCCTGCGCCAACAAAAAAGAGAAGAATTGTGCCCAGCACCGTTGACATCATCAGCCAAGACATTCCAATGATGCTGGTGACGAACATTGCCAGGTAAACGCGACCAAGAAATCGTGGGAAAGATTGCACTTCCTTGAGCGAAAGCAGGAGCGGTACCATCCAGACCCAGGCGAGAATTTCCAGCCGCACGTAAGGGTACGAAGGGTATGAGAGGCCAAGCAGGAGACCGCTCAAGATGAGCGGCAGGTAGATTCGAGACGCTGGACGAGGAAGTAACTTTTTCATCTTGATTTACCTTGCAATCCTTTCACGCATGGCGATGTCGCCAGCGTCAGCACGTTGACGCAGGATGTGGTAGACATCGAAGAGGCTTTCTTTGACTACATACTCTCTGGCACCGGCTTCGCGCGCGGCGATGCGCAAATCCTGGTCGTCGTACTCGGAGACGATTATGATATTGGCTTTGGGGAAAGAGTCCTTGATTAGACGAGTGGCAGTGATGCCGTCCATCTCTTTCATCTTCACGTCCATCAGCACCCAGTCCGGGAGGTGTCGGGTGTAGGCAGCCAGAGCCTCGGAACCATCGCAACACTCGTGCGTCTCATGCGCCAAGTCGGCGATCATGCCGCTGATCATACGGCGCATATTTTCGTTATCTTCGACAATCAAAATGTTCATTAGTAGTCCAGCGTGAAATGTCTCAACTCAGCGATGCCTCCCCTAAGTCGAGTGTTAATCATGCGTTATCCGTGGGAAACTAAACATAGAGGAACACTCACGATTTCCGATGTTGAATACACCTATTTTTCTAAGTGGAACTACTTAGGAACGTGTAAAAATAAGTTGTAACAAGTTCCTTTTGAATGTCGCGTAGCGACAAAACACCAATCGTTATCAGTTAAATTTTACCGATTCCTTAGTCGGCGGGTAGGAGCGGTGCCGCGCATGGGGAGTAATTCAGGAGAGTTGTGACTTGTGTTCAAAGGCGAACTTCAGCAAGGAGTGACTGCCGCGAAGCCCGAGTTTCTGACAGATATTGTTTCGGTGATTTTCCACCGTCCGATAGTTAATAAAAAGCTCTTCGGCAATCTCCCTGCTGGTTTTATTTTTGGCAATCAGCTTCAACACACGTAATTCAGCAGGTGTCAGGTCGCCTAAGCCAGGGATCTCTTGAGCCAATGCCGCCGTCCGTTCGCTACGGCGAACGAGGTAGGTCGAGATGGTTGGGCTGATGTAGTGTTGCCCGCCCTCGACAGCGCGAATACAGGCAACCGTATCGGTTGCCGCGCTGTCTTTCAGGACATAGCCGCGCACGCCTAAGCTCAAGGCCTCGTTGAACAGGCCTTCATCTCTATGCATCGTCAGGAAGACAATTTTGACAGGAAGACTTTTGCGCCTGATTTCCTTCACTAAATCGAAGCCATTCAATTGCGGCATATCAATGTCGAGTACAGCGACATCCGGCAGCAATTGCTCGATCTGTTGTAGTGCCATCACACCGTTGCTGGCTTCGCCAACGATAAACAACCCGGCGTCCTCTTCGATCACTTCGCGCAACCCGCGCCGAAAGATCGGATGGTCATCGGCAATGAAAACTCTTAGTCTATCTTCCATTTGACTTTTGCTGTTGTGGTTTGAACACCACCTCTATAGTCGTCCCTTCACCCGGCACAGATTTGATCGCGCACTTGCCATCAAGAATTCGCACACGCTCGCGTATTCCTTTTAACCCTAGACCGGGAACTGACGCGTCGATAGATGAATCGGGGACGAAGCCTCTTCCATTATCAGAGATTTCAACTCGGACGAAAGGAAAGCGTTTCTGAATGAACACTCTCGCTTCTGTCGCCCCTGAATGCTTGACGATGTTGTTGACGCTTTCCTGCACCACCCGGAACAGGTTGATCTCCGATTCTTTGGGGAGAATTCCGTCAAGCGGCTCGATAGATATTGAGATTTCAAGGTCAGAAGCCTCCGATACTTTTCGCAACATCGCCTCAATGGCTTTCGTCAATCCGAGCCTGTCCAACTGATACGGGTGAAGATTATAGGCAATCTCCCTGACTTCTTCTATGGATTGTGTTGCAGCCAGGGAGATTTCATCCAGTTGTTTTCTTGAGCGCTCCACATCTTCGGTGACATTTAAAGCCATCTGCACGCGGTTCTTGATGACCAAGAGGTTTTGACCGATGCTGTCGTGCAACTCGCCGGCAATCCGTTTTCGCTCGTGCTCCTGTGATTCGAGGAGTTGCCGCGAGAAAGCTTCCTGCGCCCGCCTCCCGCTTTCCAGTTGTGAGATGCGGCGGCGGTAGAGGGCGACCGCCAACCCCACAAAACAGAGCGACGTGAGCAGGAAAAACCAACTGGTTCGCCAAAACGGCGGTACGACCTGGATTTTTATTGACGCGCCTTCGGTATTCCAGACGCCATCGCTATTTGCCGCCATAATCCTGAAGGTATATGCCCCGGGTGGAACGTGCGAGTAGTATGCTGTACGGCGTGTCCCCGCTTCAACCCAATCATGATCGAGTCCTTCAAGCTTATACCTAAATCGAACTTGCTCCGGTCTGACAAAGCTGAGTCCCGTATAGTGAATCTCGAAACTCTCCGTGCCGGTCGGAATCTGCGCAAGGTCACGAAAGACGACAGGTCTGTTGCCAAGCATAAATTCTTCGATGGCGACCGGTGGGGGCAAATCACTCTTTACGATGCCCTGCGGGTCAGCCACTGCGACACCATCCTGAGTCGGAAACCAGAGGCGACCGTCGCGCGCCTTGAAGCCCGCCGGTTGCGTACCGCCGTTGCACTCCGTATTGAGAAAACCGTCGGCTTTGCTGTAGTGAACGGAGGTCACAAACGGCCTTTTGCCATCGGCGAAATCATTCAGTTCACTTTTGCTGACCCGGTAAACACCGCGGTTACAGCTCACCCAAAAGTAGCCGCCATCATCTTCAAGAATTTGAAACGCGCCGTTGTCGAAAAGACCATCTCGCGCTGTAATCACCGTTAAATGTCCGTCCTTGAAACGCGTCAATCCGCCGTCGTACGTGCCAACCCAGATGACGCCCTCCCCATCTTCATAAATTACCCGCACATGATTGCTCGATAAGCCTTCACGCTCTGTATGGCTGGTGATGCGACCGTCAGAAAGTTTCATGACGCCGCCGAGCGTGCCTACCCATAGATTCCCCAAATGATCTTCCGTAATCGCCTGAACCTCCTTGTTGGGCAGCCCTTCGTTGGTATTATAAACAGTGAACTTTCCGTCCTTATATTTTGCCAAGCCGTTGGTCGTGCCAAACCACATATTGCCTTCCTGGTCTTGTGTGATTGCACGCACATTATCGTCCGGCAGCCCGTCCTTCTTCGTCAAGGCTTGAAATTTCTCTCCGACCAGGCGATTAACGCCGCCGCCATAAGTGCCGACCCAAAGGCTCCCGGCGGCGTCCTCGTACAGCGCGCTGACGGCTTGATAAGTTAAACCTCGCTCCTTGCCATAGTGTGTGAACACACCTCCCTTGAACCCGTACAGGTCGCCGCCCCAGGTGCCGATCCAGACGCTTCCTTTGCGGTCTTCGTAAACCGGATAGACGTTTTTAAAGCCCAGCCCGTCACGCTCAGAATAGACAGTGAAGACCTGTCTCGTAATACGGTTCAGACCGTTGTTGAAAGTGCCGAGCCAGATATTCCCTTCACGGTCTTCGTAGATCGTCTCTATGTCGTTGCTCGACAAGCCGTCTGCGGTCGTGTATGCCTTTAGCGCGCCGTCCCTCCAGAGGCTCAAGCCCGCTCCACGGCGCGCCAGCCAGAGGTTTCCCAGGCTGTCTTCATAAGCCGCCGTCATTCTGGTCTCGTCGGTCGGCGAAGCCGCCTGAAAAGGATAGACTGTAAATTTGCCTTCCTTGAGCCGATTGAGACCTGCATCCCTCGTCTCTATCCAGAACGTTCCATTCTGGTCTTGGAAAACCGCGTTGATGTTGATGCTCGAAAGACCATCTGCGGTCGTGTAAGTTTTGAACTGCCCTTGGACAAAAACGTGCAGACCATCGCGGTCGAAAAATGAGAATCCAGTCTGCCGCCGCGTCGATAAAATCGCATTGGGTTGCCTATCCGTCAGCCCACCTGGCACGCAGCGGACGAATCTTCCGTCTTTCCACGTCACGATGCCGCCGACTGAAAATACCCAGAGATTGCCTTCGTCATCATCACCTACAGCAAGCAGCGCAGCGTCAGGCAGTCCGTCGTCCGTCGTGTAGGTGATAAAGCTTCCACCCGCGTAGCGCATCAGTTGGCCGCCCTCTGTGCCAACCCACAGATTACCCTCCTTGTCCTCGTGTAGAGTTGTGAAACGGTTACTGGTCAGGCCTTGGGAGTTCGATTTATCGAAGACGGTGAAGCGCACACCGTCGTAGCGCACCAGTCCGCCTAAAGTCGTAAACCAGATATACCCATCACGCGTTTGCAGAATTGAATAGACGGAATTTTGTGGCAGTCCTTTATCGCTGGTCCACACCTCAAACCTAAAACCTGTCGCAATTGCCTCGGGCACAAATAGGTAGCCAAACAGGCAGCAAAACGTAGCGAAAACCAACACTGCACGGCACTCATTCGCTGATCTTTTAATTTTTTGGAAAATCATTCGTATCAACTTCGCTTGTTGAGAGACATCTCCCAGCCATAAACAGTGAATAGTGAATAGTGAATAGTGAATAGTGGTAGCACTTCCCGATTCTATTAAAGATGCAGAAATCAAGCGTAGCGCTTCCGACACTATTCACTGTTCACTATTCACTGTTCACTGTTCACTATTCACTATTCACTACTCAGAAGAGGTGTGGTCGTGGGCAATTTTCCAGCCGTTTGGGAGTTTGCGAAAAATCAACGTGAACAATCCGCCGGGTTCGCTGTCTTTCATTTTCAGATGCCAACGACCACGAACGAATGCCGACGCGGGACCGAGCATCTCAATTTGCAAATCGGAAAAATCCAACTGTCCCATCTCGCGCCCATCGCCTTGATACCGTTTGCGGTATCGTTCAATCGTTTGTTGCCAACCGTAAGTCTTCGTGCCTCCCGAATAAAAAGACAATTCCGGCGCATTCCAATACGCCGACATGAAGCCTTCTAAGTCGCGGCGATTCCAGTCCGCTACCTGCTTGTCCAATATTGCGCGAATCTCTTGGGCCGCCTTCGGTTCTTTCGCTTTTTTTTGTGTCGCTTCAACGCCAACGCACAACAACAAAACCACTATTCCTGCAAAGATTTTCGTCTTGATCATCTCTTTTCCTCGCCGCTGTTTGTTTGAAATAAGTATTGTATCCGATTGATGGACAAATTATTATATGACCTGTTTTAGATTGCTCCTACCTTATTAATCCATCTCTCCCGATTTTCTTTCAAAGGCAGAATCATGAACAAAGTTTCCTTGAGAGCATTCCCTACGTTTTTATTAATAGGTATTCTATTTTTAAGCTCATTGCCGCGCCAACTGGTGGCTGCTTCAACCATTGAAGACAATCACACACACGACCATCATTTGCTGCCGTTTTCCGATGGCGATGGTTTCATTGTGTATGCGTCAGAAGATGGCGATGCCACCTGCCAGGATGCAGCAAATGATGACGAAAAACTATTGGCAAGGGGCGATCTTGGCAATGACCTTCACCAGATAACTCCGCCACGTTTACTGGCAGCAGACGGATTGACGATAACCTTACGCGCCACTCAACAGCTTGAAGGCTTTCCGCAAGCCAAAGCTGCATTCATCAGAGCCGCTGCCGCCTGGGAAGCTTTGATAAAAAATCCGCTCACGATTATCATGGATGTTGATTTTGGGACGACCCGTTTCGGAACCGCTTTTCCATCAGGCGTCTTAGGAGCAACCTCTTCACAAGCCCTGAAAGATCCCACAGGTTATGCGAATGTGCGCTCAAAATTGATAGCCGGCGCGACCAGCGATCAAGAGAGAAGTTTGTACAATGCTTTGCCAAGCGGCAATCTTCCGACAGATTTAGGAACCTCGCAGAGCGTCACTGCACCATCGGCTTTATGGCGCGCCATCGGTGAATTGCCTGCTGTTGCCAATCCTACTACGGAGACCGATTATGGACCTCTGCCGGCAATCGGGTTTAATTCGACCTTCACGTACGACTTCGATCCTTCAAACGGAATAGATGCAGGGAAGATGGATTTTGAGGCGGTCTGCATACACGAAATCGGTCACGCGCTCGGCTTCACATCAATTGCCAGCACTCAATCGAGCACGCCGAATGCCAGCATATGGGATTTGTTCAGATTCAGCCCTGGCGTAACCACAAATACCTTTTCGACTGCGCAAAGAATATTGTCAGCCGGAGGGCAACAAGTCTTTTTCGCGGGCAATGCCACGTTGCAACTTTCAACAGGTGTAAATAGTCCGGGCGATGGTCGCCAAACCAGCCATTGGAAAGATGACCAGCTAACAACTCAACACGTAGGCATAATGGATCCGACATTGCCCAACAGTGTGCGATTTGAAATCACACAAAATGATAAAGACGCAATTAATGCGATGGGCTATGAACTGAAAACCACTTCAGGCGGTGGTGGTGGCGGCGGTGGCGGCGGTGGAACAGGTGGCGGACCAGGGACTCCTCCTTCAACGTCTCAATTTGCTGCAAGCTTGAACGGCGACGTGTTGAGCTTAACAGGGCTTGCTTTGGATAGCGATGGCGACGTCAAGCAAGCGCAAGTATCTTTACTTAATGCTGCCAATGCGACTGTCACCAACGGCTCGCCTGTGGATGTGAATTTCGGAATCTCTACCCAGAGCAATTTCACTTTGCAATTCAGCAATATGGGCGCCTTCCCGACGGTCACTCAAGTCAATCTGGTTTTCATAGATAGCAAAGGCAATCGTAGCCAGGCGGTGACCGCCGATTTCAGCAAAGCGGATACCGGCGGCGCGAGCCTTTCAAGGGGCTCGTTTGAATCATCCGAAGGCATCTTGTCATTGAAAGGAATCGGTTTCGATACCTTTATGAAAATCGAAATCAATGGACAACTCGTCACCCCGACAAAAATAAAAATTAAAGGTGGCGGAGTTAAAGCGGTAATCATAGGCTCAAAAACTTTGCTCAATCTGCGCAACGGAGACAACCGCGTAAAGGTGATCACCGTTGGATTCCGTTCCAACATTTTGGTCCTGTCACTTTAATTGTATGATCTTTTCGAGTAGTACGTGAAAGCCCGCTAAAAATATTTTTAGCGGGCTTTCGCATGTTTGGCGCTTTGATGGATTCCTCTCTTTCAAGCCTTGCGCCGAGGGTGCTCGCTTATTAGACTGCTTGCTTACAAAAGCGAATGAGCAGCTCTTCACAAATTTCTTCCAACTTTCAAAATCGTCGTTGCGACATTTGCGGCTCGAAAGATTGGCGGCAACTTTTCGTAACCTATGATCGGCTTCGCATCTCGGAAGAATCCTTTCAAATTGTCGAATGCGCCGATTGCGGCGTCTTACAAACCCTTCCTGAAATGAGCGAAGACGATCTTGCCAAATTTTACCCGAATGATTATTGGGGCGGCGAACCTTCGGAAAAATGGATTCAATCTTCACAATCGGACAAGACAGACTTCGTAAAAAGATGCCATCTGGAAGGTGGGCGCATCTTGGATGTAGGTTGCGGCGCAGGCTTTTTCTTACAAGCCTTATCTGAAAAAAAATGGCTGCGATATGGTGTTGAGATTGGCGTCGAAGCCGCTAGCGCTGCGGCAAACATATTGGGCAGTGAAAACATTTTCAAAGGCACGCTGGTCGAAGCAAAGTTTGAAGGAGCTTTTTTCGATGTCGTCGCATTTTGGTCTGCTCTGGAACACACGAATGCGCCGCGAGCAAATTTAATTGAAGCGCGTAGAATCTTGAAACCAGGCGGTACAATCATTGTTCAAGTTCCGAATGCTGCGAGTTATCAAGCTGAGATTTTCAAAGGCGATTGGTTTGCTCTGGATGCACCGCGTCATCGTTATCATTTCAATTTGCAAACCCTGAAGAGAGTTTTAGAAGATACAGGCTTTGAAATTTATCTCAGCACCTTTCATTCAAAAGTTCACAACTCACACGCCTTGCGCCAAAGTTTAAAAGCGAAGCTCTGGCACAAGTCTCTGCCCAAACGCGCAACATTCCTGTTAACCATTCCCTTCCTCAAGCCTTTCGATTTTTCAATGTCGAGCCTGAACAAAGGCGCGACAATGACGGTTGCTGCGCGCGCTATTTAATCTATCGGGAACTCTTTTTCTCGAAGCGGTGTCTATACCTTCACTATGAAAAACACAGCTTTGAAAATATTTATCGCAGCAGTTGTGCTTGTGGTGTGCAGTTGTGCCTTCTATTTCGTAGGAGAACATGCAGAGCCACCACAAGTAGTTGAGGTAGACATTCTATCAGATGGCGGCAAGGAATGGACGACCTGGCATCACGTAAGCGCGGGACTAATGTTTATGGCAATGCCTTTGGTAATCGCCTCCGCGATGGTCTGGAGTCGTAGCAGAAATGATGGATAGCTGTTTTCATCTTGTTGCCGCAGTCGGTGTGAGTCCCAAAGGGACTCGGATTAGTTAACACTCCAAGTATCACTTTTAATTGCAGTCACGACCCATTCTTTAATGAGGAAAGCCTCTCTAAAAATTTTCATCGTTGCGCTCTTATTGGGTGTGTGCGGAGGTGTATTCTTCAGACTTGGAGCCTTAGAAACGAGCAAGGATGAGTTTCTTACAGAAGTTGATTTTAGTCTTATCTCAGGATATTATTCTCCCCCTTGGAATAAGTGGGATTATGCAGGAGGATTATCTCTGCTAGTTGCATTTTCTTTCGCATTCGCCGCGTTGATGATTTGGAGACGAAACAGAAATGAAAAATAACAGAAGCGCTTCCTGCACTCATTGTTTGCTCCATTCAGTCGTAAACTTTCACATCGCGCCGCAGTTTTAATTCGTTGAATATCGATAACACCTGGCGATCTGTACGTTTGGCTTTCAGTTTTTCTTCAGCGCGACGATTGCGTATTGCCGGAAGTCTTTTCAATGCCTCGACACACGAAAGAAAAAATACAGGCTTAAACCTGAGCGGCGCAGTCATCGCCAAAAATACGATCCACAAGATGTGCGAAGTCAGCATGTTGAAATCTTGCAGATGAATCCAGTGATAGATGATGCGGTTGCGTTGTTCAATCATTCGTACACGGCGTTGATTCAGCTTGTTAATTGTTGAAGAGACGCGATGACGGACGACGGAACGCGGCTCGTATAAAACCATGTAGCCGCGTTTCCAGGCGCGATAGCTCAACTCAACATCTTCCCAGTAAAAAGGCGAGAGCAAGCACTCAAAACCGCCTACGCTTAAAAACTTTGCGCGATCAAACATTGCCGAGCCGCCTCCGGCAAACATCGAATAGAGCGGCTTCTTTATTGCATTTTTTTCATCATCAATGGTTACATAGCTTTGATGAACGCGAATGAAACCTCTGGCAAATCCGCCCACTTTGCCTGTGCCGCACTCGCGCCCGCTTTCGAGTTCAAAGACCCGGCAATGCACCGCAAAGACTGCTTCATCAGCAAAGCCTTCAACCAATGGCGCAATCGAGTCAACCTCTATTTCAACATCGTTGTTGAGCAAAAATACCCGCGGGTAATGCGCCGCGGCTATGCCCTTATTGCAACTTGCGCTGAAACCTAAATTCTTTTCGTTTCTCACACATCTCAGAAAAGTAGGCAGTAGGCAGTAGGCAGTAGGCAGTTCTGCTTGCAGATTGTGGTCAACCCGGTGTGATGAATTGGATTGCGGATTGATTTGCTCAACGTTTCCCGTTTCCTTGCTCTCACCCTCTGACTTCTGTACGAGCGCACGGCCGTGCGCCTCTTCATTGACTTGTGACTTCTGACTTCTATTCAGCCATTCCACAGTCTCGTCCGTACTGCCGTCATCAACGATGATGATTTCTACTTTGTTGGTAGATTGCTCGGCATAGAAATTTGCGGCTGAAATAACAGAAGGCAGGAAACGCTTGAGTAAAGAGAGACCGTTCCAAGTTGGAATGACTATGCTGACATCTTGGTTCATCAATAATTTTCTGATACTTCTAAAAGTATCACCGAGCGAACATTCTTTGCAGTAACTGCCTACCGCCTACTGCTTACTGCCTACTGTTTTTCAGTGCCGATGGCGATTTGTGGCTGCGGGATTCGCCATTCGCTCCAGGGTTTCGAGGTTCTCATGACTACCGATGACAACCAAAGCGTCATTTTCTTCAATCACCGTATCGGCTGACGGATTAAAAATCATGTCGCCTTGCTTGCGCTTGATCGCAATCACTATGACATTGAGGCTGGAGCGTATGTCCGTATCTTTTAACTGGCTATGGATGAATGGAGAACCGTTAGCAATTTCAACCTGCTCCATCTCCAGTTCAAGCTGTTCAGTCATCGTCGCAAGTTCTATGAAATCGGCTACGGCTGGACGCAATAACATCTGCGCCATTTGATTGGCGCCGGTAATCGAAGGTGACACGACTTTGTTCGCTCCGGCTTTCAACAAACGCTTGATAGCGGACTCTTCGTTGGCTCGAGAAATGATATATAAATCTTTGTTAATGTCTCTGGCGGTGAGCGTGATATACAAATTGTCTGGGTCTGAGGAGACCGCACATACCAGCCCGCGGGCGC
>JANMSG010000012.1:0-8965 GCA_031389065.1 Acidobacteriota bacterium
TTGAAAAATAATCTGCATCTCGCGGCGAAGCAAGCGCATATCGTTCGATTTCAAATTAAAGACATCGCGCCCATCAAAAATCACCCGCCCAGATGTCGGCTCAAGGAGTCGCAGAATCGTTCTTCCCGCGGTGGTTTTGCCGCAACCCGATTCGCCTACCAGCCCAAGCGTTTGCCCACGTTTGATAGAAAACGAAATGTCGTCAACGGCGCGAACATAGCCGACGGTTTTGGGAATAACCCCTTTGCGAATTGGATAATGTTTGACAAGATTTTCGACGATGAGAAGGTTTTCTCCCATGTTTAACTCAAGTTCAGGCGCTGCAATAATGCCGTAAATCTCGTATCGGAGTGGAGACATTCAAAAGGCGGATCAACTTTGAGTTGAACGAGCCACTCAAAGCGATCTTCATAGGCTTTTTCCAGGTACTCCAATGCGCGGTCTTTCTCTGCAAGCCCCACGTAAATTAATGACAAGTAAAATGGCGAGATGTAAGATTGCGCGGACAGCTTTAGCAACTCATCAAGCAGGCGCTCGGCTTCGTGCCGTTTTCCAGACCTCGCATAGACGTGCCCGAGCGCAGCAATTACTTCCGGTCCTGCGCCACCCGGAAGCGTCATCGCTTTTTGCAGATGGAGCGCGGCTTCCGCGTAGTCGCCTTTTTGATCATAAGCCCAGCCCAAACCCCAGTAGGCATGATAGAAGTTTGCGTCCAGTTCAATGGCTTTTTGAAACTCTTCGATTGCCTGAGAGTAGCGGCGCGCGAAGTACAATGCCCATCCCATCATTGCAATTGCCAGCAGCGAAATCGGGTCAAGTTCCTGAGCCTTTTTCAGTTCAGCAACCCCCTCATCAAAGCGCCCCCTTGCAGCTAAATAACAACCATACCATAGGCGGACGGTTGCAGAGTTGGGATTGAAGGCAATGGCTCGTGTGAATTCTCTCTCGGCCGTAGACCACTCCTGGTCGTACCACATTTTAACCAGCGCCAGCGCGAAATGAGCTTCGCCAAGCGTGTCGTCTATCTCTAAAGCCTTAGCTGCCGCGGCTCTCGCCTTCGGCATCGCTTCATGAGGGGACAGGTGTAAATGCGACAGCCAGGTGTAGGCTTCCGCCAAGCCCGCATAAGCCAGGGCATAATTGGGGTCAAGATCAATCGCCCGCTGGTACTGCTCAATCCCTTTCATCGCCCCGGCTATGGTTGCTTTATTCGTGTAATAAAGCCCTTTCAGATAATGCTGGTAGGCGTCTGCGTTTTCGGTTTGGCGTTTGGTCAGTTGTTTGTGTTCTTCGCCGGTAATCTGCAACATCAAGGCCTCTGCCACCTGTGCGGAGATGCGGTCCTCGACAGCGAATATATCGGTAAAGCTCTCATCAAACTGGTCAGCCCATAGCAGCGCTTCCTCGCGCACACTTACAAGCTGCACGGTCACTCGGATTCTATTGCTGTCGCGCCGTATACAGCCTTCCAGTACCGACTCCACTCTCAGTTCGCGCCCGACCGCTACGGAGTTTTGACTCAAACCGGCATACTTGAGCACCGCGCTTGTCGGACGCACAACGACCTGCCGGAGGTTGCTCAATTTCGTTATCAGCGCGTCGGCTATGCCTAAACCCAGATAGTCGTCGCCGAGGCCTGCGCCCATCGCATTGAACGGCAGCACGCAGAGCGATTTTGTGGGGAGCGCAGTTTCGATGACATCTTCAATCACCAGGCGCGCGCGCGTGCGCTTGGCAAATATAAGATCGCTCTCTTCATCAAGTACCTCTCTGACATCTGCAATGAAATGATAGCCGCGACCGGGGATCGTCGCTATGTACTTGCGCTCGTTGGGGTCATCGCCGAGTACGCGCCTCAAGACCGACACGTTTTGAGTCAGATTGGCTTCTTCGACAACGGTGTCGGGCCAGACCAGACTCATCAACTCGTCCTTGTCTAGCAGCTTGCCATTATGTTGCACCAGCGCCAGCAGGGTGTCGAATGATTTCGGGGTGAGCGGCACCATCTCGCCGGCGCGCAGCAGGCGGCGTTTGCGGGTCTCTATGCGAAATGGACCAAATTCATAGATGTGGCTCATAGCAACTTTTAGAAATTCTTAGAAAAATTTAGCCATTTTCTGAGGACTTTTAGAGCCCCTTCGGCGCATCATCCATCACGTTTGAACCGCTCATTGGCTGATAGGGAGTCTATCACAGAGCAACGAACCGGACAAAAACAGGAGGACAAAATGCAGACGCGAAGGCGAGCCGAGATCATTCTCGAAACCGAAGAAGTGCTGATGGTGCGCCACCGCAGGTTCACCGAAGCCTGGTGCGAACAATGCGGCGAATCGGTCGCCGTAATTAGCGACGAAGATGCCGCAACACTTACGGGCACAAGCCTCGAAGGCATGCGCCATGGCGCCGCCTCAGGCGAGTTTCACGCCGTAGAGTTAGCGGATAACCGATTCACTATTTGCCTCAAAGGCTTATTTCACAAAATCCAAATAGAAGGAGAAAAATCATGTCAAAAATAAAACTTACCTCACATCTAACCGCAGATTCACAGAAACCATCCGGGCGAAGGAAAACCGGTAGCTGTTTGCTCCTCATCTTCGTCACCCTTGGACTACTGCTTCCCGTCCAGCATTCGAGCGCGACAGGGACGGGGCAAAGCGGATCAACGGATCTGGAAGGCGAACTCGTGGGCGCGCCATACAAAATCCGTATGCCGGTAAATTGGAACGGCACCCTGCTCATTTATGCACACGGCTACCGCGACAAAGCAGACCACCCAGGCGAGGTAGATGACCGCAGCGCGCAAGCGGCTCCGGGCGGCGCTCCAGCCGAGCAGTTCTTGTTAGCGCAGGGTTTCGCGCTCGCCGGGTCGGCTTATAGCGACAACGGCTGGGTGGTCAAAGAAGGCATCAAAGACATACGCCGGCTGACGAACTTCTTCACCGAGCGATTCGGGCAACCTAGACGAACCATTCTCATGGGCTTCTCGATGGGCACAGTGATCGCGCTGAGAAGCGTGGAGCAATACAAAAAACTTTATGATGGGGTGATCTGCGCCTGCGGGCTTGGCGCCGGAGCGTCACTGAATTTTGATCTTACGGTTGCAGATTTCGGCTTGGCTTACGATGTGGCATTTGGCTGGCCCGCCAGTTGGGGCAGTCCGGGAAATATTCGTGAAGACCTCGATTTTGAAACGGAAGTTTTGCCGGTGGTGATCAGTCAGTTGCAGAACCCCGCAAATTTGGGACGTTTCGAGTTCTTGCGACTGGTCACGGATACGCCGATGTTGAAATTCTATCCGGCTGAAGGAAACCCCTTGCCTAACCTTTTCGTCAGAATGTTTTTTGCCACCGAAGCGGCTGCCGAATTGCAGCGCCGAGCCGGCGGACGGTTTGCGCAGAATCTCGATCATCAGTACCGGCTCGCTGATGAGAAAAAGGGTTATCTTACTTCTCTAAACCTAAATGCCGACAACCTGCTGGCAACGATGAACGCAAGGCGAAATCTCTCTGCTCAGAAATCTGCCAGAAACTTCGCCGAGCAATATGCTGATTATACAGGGAACATCAAAAGACCTGTGCTGGCGATTCACAATCAGTTTGATGGACTGGCGCACCCGGGCAATATCTCTGTGTACGAAACACTACTCAAATCGGCTGGTCGAGAGGATCTGTTCGTTAAAACATTCGTCAACTCCGGCGGTCACTGCGAATTCACTCCTGAACAACTGTTCTCAGCCATTGCAGCTATGCAATTGTGGCTCGAAACAGGAGTAAAGCCTGGCGCTACAGCTTTTCCTGAGACGCTGGGGTTCATCAATGACATCACAGTGCCTGTCTGGCCACAACCCTTTCAACTGCCAGCCAATTAAACCAATTTGGGAGCGCCTGCTTGCGGCCTACATTGCTTACAGCGTCTTGCGCGCGCTCCCAAGCAACACCCCTTCTGCATCTTTGCAAGGGTTTCTGCAAAATTACATGCTGCCGACTGATCTGTCATAATCTCGCGCCGCGCAGGTTCCAAATCGCAAACCTCCCACACCCTTGAGCAGTGAATCCTCAGTTAAGCGCTCCAATAGCAAAAGCGCCATCCCCACTGAAAGCCAACAGCAAGCAACGGTTTTCACGCCAAGTGTCGGAAAAATGTTGCGCCATAGCTTTAGACAGCTTTAAAAAAAGCTCAATTCTACAAGCCTTTTTCTTACACTTACACTGGCATCCAACTTGCTCTTAGCTATCATGTGATGTATGGCTCAAAGAAAAGCGACAATAATTTATAACCCTATGTCAGGTAGACAAGGCAAACGTGCAGAAGAAGCCGCAGAGATGGTGCGATTACTCAAAGAACGCGCAATCGCGGCGGAAGCAAAGGCGACAAAGGCGCCCGATGACGCTACGAGATTAGCAGGGGAAGCGATTGCGAATGGTTCGAATATAATCATCAGTTACGGTGGCGACGGAACTTTGAACGAAGTGATTCAAGCAATGATTGGAAACGACGCAGTTTTAGGCGTATGGGCGGGCGGCACAGCAAATGTTGTGGCGCGAGATTTAAATCTGCCGCGCAGCACGAAGCGTCTGGCTGAAGTGATTGCTGCCGGAAAAACCAAACGCATAGCGCTCGGTCTGGCATCGGCAGTCGGTAGTCAGTTGTCGGTAGTCGGTAAGGAAATCTTGAATTCAAACCAACTACCGACTACCGACTACCGACTACTAAAAAGGTATTTCTTGATGTTTGCAGGCATAGGGCTTGATGCTTCGATTGCCAGGGGGGTGAATCGAAAGCTCAAGAGAAAGACCGGCGAGTTCGCTTTTTGGGTTTCAGGCATGAAACATTTATTGATGTGGGGTGGCGACCTTTTCACTGTGGAAGTTGACGGCAAAACATACCAGAGCGCCTTCACACTCGTCGGTAACGGCAAAAGCTATGGCGGTAATCTTGAGATGACGAAGAATGCGCGACTCGAAGACCCGGAATTTGAAGTTTTCATGATGCCGCGCTACAAAATTAATATCGCGTATTTGCTCGCGCTGGTGCAATGCTTTTTCAAAAAGCCTGAAAAGACCGGCGCCAGTATTGTAAAAGGCAATCGTGTGAGGATGTATTCCGACAAGGAAATCTGGGTTGAACTCGATGGCGAGTTGGTCGGCGCTTTGCCGATGACTTTCGAAACATTGCCCGATGCGCTGTCGGTCATCGTGCCGTAAGTATTAGGAATGACAGGTTGGAGTTGCGCGCAACTCCAACCTTTTTCAGAGGAGTTTTTATTATGCGTTTATTTATTATTTTACTTTTAACCTTTACTTTTTTTTCATCAAGCGTTGTAGCGTTGCCGCATTCGCAAGCGGCGGCACCGACGCAAACTGTGAGTGATTCAGCGAAAGCGAATTCTCAATCCATGTTGGCAGAGTTTGATAAATTGCGCACAGAAGGCAACGACGCGGTTTACAATCTTGAATACAAATTGGCGCGCGAAAAATTTGGACAGCTGGTGAAACTCGCCCCAGACCATCCGGCGGGCTACATTTATTTGGCAAACAACCTATGGCTGGAATGGCTGAACTCAAGCCGGCGTTTGTCTGCCTCGCTCTATAACGGCGATTCGTTTTACCAACAAGATGCGGAAGAAGATAAATTCGACCCGAAGCGGGACAAAGAGTTCAATGATTTAATTAGAAAAGCGATAGGCATTGCCAAAGCCCGTGTGCAAAAAAATCCTCAAGACATCGAAGCGCTCTATTATCAAGGAGCCGCGCTCGGGCTACGCGCAGGGTACAGCGTCACCGTCAAACGAAGTTTTCGTCGCGCCATGGGTGATGCCAACGGTTCGATTCAAATTCAAAAGCGCGTTGTGAAAATGGATCCCAATTACAACGATGCGTACTTGAGCATAGGGCTTTATGAATACGTCATAGACAGCTTGCCGTTTGTCTGGCGAACCCTGGCAAGACTTGCGGGTTTAAAAGGCTCGAAGAAAAACGGCATAGAGCATCTTGAACTGGCTACACAGAAAGGTAAATTCGCAGCCGACGACGCTCGCGTCATCTTGATCGGATTGTACAGCCGCGAAAAACAACCTGAAAAAGCACTGGAGGTGATTAGTTATTTGGCGGCAAAGTACCCGCGCAATTATCTGCTCGGCGTTGAGCGCGCCAATATGCTATATCAAAGAGGGCGCAAGGATGAAGGCGCACAGGCTTTTGCGGCACTGCTTAAAAATGAACAAATCGCGCCCGCTGCAACCGACCACATCAATTATCAATGGGGCGAATCATTGATGAATGTGGGGGACTATTTGACGGCTGTCGAGCGTTACAAAGAAGTGACGCGCTGGACGAAATCGGACAAAGCTTTGGTGTCGCTCTCGCATCTGCATGCTGGTCAAGCTCTAGACGCTTTGGGGAAACGTGAGGAAGCCATAGCCGAGTATCAAACGGTGTTGAAACGCGAAAACATTTTTGACGCGCACAAACTCGCCAATGAATACGTGAAGAAACCCTATTCCGATGAGAGAGCCAAAAACAGAGTTTAACAACTCGCCAAAGAAGTCCCCTTTCTTTCAAGTAGGGGATGAATTTGGCATCGCCGCAAGGCGATTATTTACCGAATGGGCAATATCAATTCGATAGAAAAAAGGTTATAATCAGGCTATTAAAGCCTATAAATTCAAACTCAAACCATCAAAGAGAATTGCTCATCAATTCGAGCAAACGCTTGATCTTTGCCGAGAGCTTTACAATGCCGCTTTGCAAGAGAGACGCGATGCCTACAAGGTCTCCAAGACTTCTATCAATTATCAGAGTCAGCAAAATCAACTGCCTGAAATCCGTAGCGACCGCCAAGACCTGAGGGGCGTTCACTCTCAAGTTTTGCAAGACGCTTTGAAGCGACTCAATAATGCCTTTGACGCTTTCTTTCGTCGCGTCAAGGCTGGCGAAACACCTGGCTATCCAAGATTCAAAGGCAAAAGGTTTTTCAACTCATTCACCTATCCGCAATCGGGATTCAAACTCGAAGGTGACAAGTTGACGCTCTCCAAGATTGGCTCTGTCAGACTTCGTTTGTCTCGCAAAATCGAAGGCAAAATCAAGACTTGCACCATCAAGAAGCAGGTTGACGGCTGGTTTGTCCTTTTCTCTGTTGAAGAAAATCAATCCCGTTTCTTCCCTAAGACCGGTGATAGCGTTGGCATAGACCTAGGACTCGAACACTATGCCACTCTCTCGACAGGGGAAGTAATAGAGAATCCGCGCTACTTTCGCAAAGCCGAAAACGCCTTGAAGATTTGCCAGCGATTGGTGAGCAAAAAAAAGCGCGGTGGCACAAATCGAAAAAAGGCTGTCGGCTTGCTTGGCAAGAAACATTTGAAGATTGCGAATCAACGCAGAGATTTCTTTCACAAAAAAAGCCTTCAACTGATCAAAGAATTTGACGAGATCGCAGTTGAGGATTTGAACATCAAAGGGCTGGTCAAGAATCACCACCTGGCCAAGTCCATCAGTGACGCATCGTGGGGAACCTTTCTTTCGACACTCGAAGGCAAAGCTGCAAATGCTGGCCGTCGGGTGTGGAAAGTTCCGGCTGCGTTCACTTCTCAGGATTGTTCTCGGTGTGGCGATAGAGTGAAAAAATCTCTCTCGCAAAGAGAACATCGTTGTATTGGGTGTGGCTTTGTTGTCCATCGTGACCATAATGCTGCACTCAATATAAAGGGTCGGGCACAGAGGTTAAACTCTGGTGTGCTTCTGGCACATGACCCTTTGGTTAGAGCCAACCCGGTGGCTCAGTGATCCAAGAATCCCCTTTCATTTATGGAGGGGAGTGTCAATATATATAACTATGTTGAAAGCCGAATTCGATAATAAAATGATTTGTCAAAGAGCGTGTTTATGAAATTGATGATGGGAATATTTTTTGCAATAGGCGTGGCGGCGCTGTTGTTTACGGCCTTCTATTTCAGCAATCGAGTCTCTTCTGCTGAATCGCTGGCTTGGATCAACGAAGCGAGGGCGCAACCTGAGGGTGAAAAAACGCCCATCATTGTTGAGTTATTCACTTCGGAAGGTTGTTCGAGTTGTCCGCCCGCAGATCTTTTGTTACAGCGGTTAGAAGAAAGGCAACCCGTTGCGGGCGCGGAAATTATAGCCTTAAGCGAACACGTTGATTATTGGAATCGGCTGGGATGGGCTGACCCTTATTCGTCAGCGCTATATAGTCAACGTCAAAGCGAGTATTCAAAAGCCTTCGGCCTTGACGACATCTACACGCCGCAGATGGTTGTTGATGGCTCAGCGCAATTCGTCGGCAACGATCCCAAAAAAGCCCTTCAGGCGATCACCAAAGCGGTGAATACGCCGAAAGCCAAAGTCACGATTGTGCCTTCGGTAAAAACTCAAGCGAAAGAAACGGCTGTGACGATCAGTGTGGAGAACTTGCCGCAAATAAAAGCGGGCGACAACGCAGAAGTGATGCTCGCCGTGACCGAGAGCAATTTGAATTCAAGTGTTTTGCGCGGTGAAAATTCGGGTCGTAAGCTCGCGCATACTGCCGTGGTTCGCGAACTCAAATCAATAGGCAAGATTGATTCATCGAAAAAAAGTTTCAGCTCCAGACAAACCCTAGCCTTGGATAAAGCCTGGAAGCCAGAGAATATAAAAATCGTCGTATTTGTGCAGGAGCGCGGCAGTCGTCATATATTCGGAGCCGCTTCGGTGAAATTGAATTGATAGTGCGGTGGATTGTTTGCTTGTAGATAAGCGGGCGAGCGTGTTCTTCATAGCTGGCCGCCTGCTATGACAGGCTGTACGGATCGTTTGCTCTATCCAATCATCCAACTGTGACAGGCTTGCGTAGTTCATGATTCAGAGCAAAAATAAAAAGCAGAAGTTATGTTAATCAAAAAGTCCGACGATATAAAAAGCAGCGAAATTACTGATGAAAATTT
Organism: Acidobacteriota bacterium; assembly: GCA_031389065.1. Taxonomy (GTDB): domain Bacteria; phylum Acidobacteriota; class Blastocatellia; order UBA7656; family UBA7656; genus JACQDB01. The sequence continues at coordinate 8,942 of JANMSG010000012.1, forward strand.
GTATTTCAATCGCCGCAACTTCAT
>JANMSG010000170.1:0-4324 GCA_031389065.1 Acidobacteriota bacterium
GGTTTGGGCTTGCGCGCGCCCAGATCAAGCAGGCGGTTGTATTCTGCCAGCGTAAGCGTGACCGTGCCGGGCGCGCTTCTTTCACCCTTCCTGTGTTGGCGGCAACAAGTTCGTCCCTCAATCTGGAGATTCCCGGAAATCATACGGATGTCCATGTTGAGCCGGGTCTGGTTACCAATCGAACGACCGCCAACGGCAACACCCTCATCGAAGCAAGCCTCGATCCCGGTAAGTCTGCAAAGGTATGGTGGACAACCAGAGAGCTAAGCACGCCCCTTGCACAACGCGAGGTTCGTTTCTTTTCAGATATAAAAACTCTGATTTCGGTAGGCGATACGGAATTGCGAATAGCCGCTTTGTGCGACGTCAAGGTGACGCAAGGCGAGCCCACCGAATTTAGCCTGACTTTGCCGACAGGCTATGAAGTAACGGAAGTATCGGGCAGCACGCTTGAGGCAAGCGAGACAAAGTCCGGTATCTTGATTCTCAGGGTGCGGGAGCCTTCGCGCCGCGCGCATCAGTTCCTGATTGCCATCGAGCGCCGCAGCCAGGCGAACAAGGTAGACGCCCCCTTTCTTGCCTTTGTGGGGGCGCAGACTGAGATCGGTGAAGTGCTGGTCGAAGGGGTTGGCACGATGGAGCTTGCCGCCTTGGAGGGCGGCGGACTCAAACGCATAGACATCCGCGAAGCCTCTGCGCTGTCTCGATCGCTGGCGCGCTTTCCTCTGCAAGGCGCATATCGTTACCGCCGCCATACGGGCGATGCGCCGAAGCTGATGCTTGAATGGAACCAGTTCCCAGACAGCACTGTGCTCTCTGCAATCATCGAGCGCGCAACCATCACCACACTGCTCAACGTAGAAGGGAAGTCGCTTACAGAAGTGACTCTGAAAGTGAGGAATCACGCCCAGCCCTTTGTCAAAGTCGAACTGCCGCAAGGGGCCAATCTCCTTTCGGCTGAAGTCGAAGGCGAAAAAGTAAAACCGGTTCAGGGACAAGACGGCAGCCGCGTCCCTTTATTACGAGCCGGCTTTCGCCCTTCAGGGTCTTATACAGTCTCTTTTGTATATCTGAGTTCCGGGGTGCCGTTTGCCAAGAGTGGCTCTTACGAACTCGGCGTTGCGAAACTCGACGTTCCGGTAAACCTCTTGACGTGGGAGGTTTTCCTGCCCGAGCGGTTGGAAGTCAAGCAATTCGGCGGCAACGCCTTATCGGCTAGCCTTTTTCCTACAAAAGCGCAGGACCTTTTAGCGAGCGCAGGGGATGAATCTAGCGCCTTGGATCAGAACATCTGGGCACCAAGCAACCTGGAGCTTGGGAGATTGGATGCCGGCCAGATCGGCGGCATTATTGCCGATCCACAGGGAGCCGTTGTCGCAGGAGCCGTTGTCAAGGTCGTCCATTCTCAAACCGGCACAACTCAAACGACCACAAGCGATGGCGAAGGACGCTGGGTCGTCTCGGGTGTGCGGCAAGGTCCGGTTCGAGTCAGAGTTGACTCCCCAGGATTTAAATCATTACAGCAGGAAATGGACTTCGAGCCCTCTCATCCGGCTAGGCTGGGTGTAACCCTTGAAGTAGGGCAAGTAAGTGAGGTGGTGACGGTGACAAGCGGCCGAGGGAATCTGGAGCGTGAGGGCCTGCGAATCGAGGAACAGGCGAAAAAGATTCAGGAAGCACGACTCAACGCGCCTTCGCAAAATGTCTTTAGCCTGCAGCGGCGGGTGGCCGGCATTCTTCCTGTTCGAGTAGATGTGCCGCGTGCCGGCAAGTCTTACCGATTCGTCCGTGCGCTGGTCTTGGAGGAGGAAACGAAGATCATGTTTCAGTATCGCTCGCGGTAGCCGCTTTCCGAGTTCTCACCATGAAAGAGAATGATTTCAAGTTTAAATTATAGCTGGAAATCGGATGGAGCGGATGGGGTGGATTTTAATGGATATGAAGGCGAGAAAATCCGCCATGATCTGCTCCATCCGCCAAATCGGTGTTCGATTCTGATTACCGCTTCAACCACAAGGAAGGCGTGTTGGGGGAAAGCACCGGCGGTGGCAATGGCGTGCGCGGCACTACCACGGGCATGGATACAGCCGGGGGTTTAGGCGAGAATAGCAACCCAAGCAGTCAATTCATCGCCGGATGTAAACCGGCCGTCCTACTGTCTCTGTAATTGAAGCAAATTATCATAAATCTGCTTGACGCGCTCGCAGGTCTCTTCCATCGTGCCTGTGGTGTCTATTTCGTAATCGGCGTACCGGCGTTTTTCGGAAGACGTCATCTGCGCGGCGATTCTTCGTTCCGCGTCTTCGCGGGTGATTTGATTGCGCGCCATCAAACGCTCGATCTGAGTCTCTCGGTCGCAAAACACCACGATCAATTTGTCGAATCGTTTATAGCCCCCCGATTCAATCATCAAGGCTGCATCAATAATTGCGATGCCGTTAGGGTTGGCGGCTTCGGCTTCAGTAAGCAAGCGATTCTGTTCTTCGAGGACACGCGGGTGAACGATTTCGTTCAAGCGTTGTCGTCGTGTTGCATCGGCAAAGACAATCGCGCCGAGTTTGGCTCTCTCAATCGTTTGGTCTTCACGCAGGACGCCTTCACCGAACTGGCGCACGATGTCTCGATAAGCCGGTTTACCAGGTTCCATCACCGAATGCGCAATCTTGTCTGCGTCGAAAGTCATACAGCCCAATTCTTTCAACACCGAAACCACAAAGCTTTTTCCTACGGCGATGCTTCCTGTCAGTCCAATTTTGAGCATATTTTTAAACGAATGAAACTAAAATGTTTGAACCCCGAAGCGCATAAAGCACAAAAATCATAAGCGCGGAAAATCAAAAGCTCTTTCTCTGCTTCATGTGCTTTGTGTTTTTCGTAGTTAATTTTATTATTTTGTCAAAAACCTTTCGGTTTATCTGCTTTATTTGATTATTCCCAGACTTCGATGGGAGCTTGCGGCAAGTCCAATTTGCCTTGTGCGGTTTTGCCGCCGAACATCTCTACAATTTTATCGTCAAGGTTGTCGGCGACTCGCGCAATCGCAGAGACGCTGGCGTAGAGTTCTTCTTTCTCCATCGTGTCGCCCAGGATGGTGTGGGTCAGCACCACAGCGCCTTTCCCGTTTTCGTCAATTGATAAACCGAAGCCGCCCAACACGAGTTTCAGATTATACTCAAGCAGGTAGCGCATTAAGCCTTCCGTTACATCCATATCAACGACGACATAAGAGAAGACCTCAACGCTCGCCTGTTTTTCGCCGATGGCGGTGGCGCGAACATAGACAAAAGTAGAGCCTTCCTGCAACACCAGCGCGTCATCCATCGTCGTCACGTTCACCTCGCCAAAGAGCGTGAAGAGAGAGTCGCGCATCTTCTCGTAAACCTTTTTTTGTGCCTCTGTTTTGAACACCATACGTAAATTTGTCTGCTATAATCGCACAGTCAATCACGCAAAGCAAAACAAGGAGTGACGATCATGCAACAAGTAACTATTGAGGAAGCCAAAGCGCATCTGCCGGATTTGATAGAAGCGGCATTAAACGGTGTAGAGGTTGTGATCGAAAAAGACGAGCAGCCCGTCGTTAAGCTTGTGCCGGTTTCGCAATCAAAGCCGCGTCCTAAATTTGGAAGCGCTAAAGGATTGATTACGATTTCTGATGATTTCGATGAGCCGTTAGAGGAATTTAAGGAATATATGGAATGAAGCTTTTAATTGATACTCACACCTTTATATGGTTCGTAATGGGCAACACAAAACTTAGCGCGGTTGCGCGTACACTGATTGAGGCAGACAACAACGAAAAAATAGTCAGCACAGCCAGCCTTTGGGAAATCGCTATAAAGTTAAGCATCGGGAAATTAAATCTTGGTTTATCCTTCGATGAATTCGTATCGAAACAACTTTATGGTAATGGATTCGACTTGCTGAAAATCGATACAGAACATATCTCCAGTGTTTCCACTCCCCCGCTTCATCATCGTGACCCGTTCGATAGACTGCTCATCGCGCAAGCCATTGTTGAAAACATTCCTGTTGTAAGCGCAGACAAAGCATTTGATTCATACGCGATTCAACGATTGTGGTGAGACCAACCCAAGCTACTGGAGCAAAGAGGAAGGAAGGCGCTTTGGATTCTCTATCGCCCTTTAACTTATAAATGAGCGCGTGCTTTGACCAATTGCATCAAGTGCTCCAATTCACCGAACCGTTTCAATTCTTCCGCTTCTATAGCTTTTAAGATAATGTTTTTCCGGAGAAATCAACAAAAGCCTTGTACGGGCGACCCTCTGTGGTCGCCCCTGCCAAAAAACAAAGGGATTGCCAG